>JAENWV010000035.1 GCA_016650015.1 Thermoleophilia bacterium
ACTGGCAGCGGTTACCAGCCGGGAGCCGACGATCAGACTGCAGGCGCGGGCGTGAGCGGGTTGCCCATCCCCCAGCCGTGGTTCCTTTCACTGAAACCGTCATCATTCAGAGGCTTGCGGAACATAACCGTACCGCAGTCGATGCAAACACCGCTGAATTCGCCTGCCGGCAAAGGCACTCCCGACCCGCACCAGGAGCAGGCGAGCTCCAGCGCCTCGGATCTGCGTAACCTGAACGTCCTGGACACCCCGTCTGTCGGCATTGAAACCTGCCTCTCTTCTAAGTCTGTTTACAAAACTGGAAAAGCGATTCCCTTATTTTCTCCGCCTGCCTTTGTTATCCTCTAGAGGAGAATCGGTTACCAATTCCGGAAGGACTGAAAACCATGCAAAAGGCAGTTTTGACATCAGCAAAGATATCCTGCGGCCACTGCAAGATGACGGTGGAGAAAACCGGAAGCACACTGGAAGGAGTCGACTCGATCACCGCTGATCCCGAAACCAAGCAGATTGAGGTTTCCTACGATGAAAACAGGATCACCCTGGAGGAAATAAGAAAGGCGATCGAAGACGCAGGCTATCCCACGGAATAATCGCTGGGGCGGCCTGATTTTTCCGTCGTTGACTTACCTTTCGAACTGACAGTTCCGCCCATCAGGCTGGCGGAATGCCTGTTCGAGCAGGCGGATCAGCCCTTCGAACGGGTGATGATCACGCGCCGGAACGGCTCCCGGCCATCACTGCCGGTCTCGATGCCGTCCCGCTCCTGCAGGTGGATATGGACGATACGGCGCTCGGCGGCACTCATCGGCTTCATTTCATACTCCAGCTTGCCTTTCATGACCTCGCCGGCGGCGCGGTCGGCGAGGGAGCGCAGCACTTCTTCACGCCGGTCGCGATAATCCTCGGCGTCGATGATGATCCGTTTGCGATCTTCAATTCCGCGGAAAACCAGGATGTTGGCCAGGTACTGGACGGCATCCAGGGTAGAACCATGCCTGCCGATGAAGAGGCCCAGGTCATCACCGACCAGATCTGCCACCACTTCATCGCCCCTGTCCCTGATATTTATCGATGCTTCCAGGTCCAGTGAGGCTGCGACTTTCTCAAGAAGTTCTCTCAGGCGGGCTTCCGCTTCCGGGCTTATGGGAGTTGACGGAGCGGCGCTTGCAGCTGATTCGTCCTCCGGGTAGGAATCTTCGGATGTCCCGGCAGCCTTGGTTTCAGCTTCTTCCTCACCCGAACCCTTCAGTCGCGCCTCAACCCGGGCCACCGCTGATCCCATGCCGAGAAAACCTTTTGACCCTCCCGAGATGACCGTATACTCAACCTGGTCCGGCAGCAGGGCGCCAGTTATCTCCTCCAGTTTTTCCAGAGCGTCGATTTCAGCTTCCTCGATATTTTTGCCTTCGCCTTCGGCTTTCATCTCAACGCTGTTTCTTTTTTGATTTTGATCCACCTTTACCTCCAGCTTTCTTGGCCTTGGGAAGCTCGGCTGCGATCGTCGCCCCTGAGGCGGCCAACGCGACTTCCTTCCTGTTTTCCCTGGCCTGGATAATCTGTTTGACCATCAGCTGCTGGCCGATGGTCCAGATGTTCGTGGTGACCCAGTAAATCAGCACGCCGGCGGGAAAATTGCCAAACAGGAAGAACACCCCGATGCCGAGCGGCATGAGAATCATCATGATCTTTTGGGACTTGTCCACCGTCGTGGTCAGGAGCAGGCTGGAAAACAGCTGGGTTATCATATAGATGATGACCAGAGCCTGGCTCTTCTGGGTGATGTCGCCAATCCAGAGAAAAGAAGATCCCGCGAAATCATCCTTGTGCAGATTCAGCATGAAGTACAGCGACATGAAGATCGGCATCTGTATCAGCAGCGGCAGGCAGGAACCGAACGGGTTCACCTTGTTTTCGCGGTAAAACTTCATCATCTCTTCGTTGAGCTTCTGCTTTTCATCCTTGTACTGCGCCTGCAGCTCCTTGATCTTGGGCTGCAGCTTTTGCATCGCCCGCATGGAGGTGTACTGCTTTACCGTCAGCGGAATCAGGATAATTCGCGTGATAATGGTCAGCAGGATGATCGAAACGGCCCAGGTGGGACCCATGCTATGGATCCAGTTCAGGAGATTATAAAGAGGTTCGATAATGAAGCTTAGCTTTTCGGTCATCAGGAACGCTTCCTTACCGGGTCGTGACCGCCGTGAGAATAAGGGTTGCAGCGCAACAGCCGCCAGACCGAGAGGGCGGCGCCCCGGAAGAAGCCCCATTCGCGGAATGCCTGGATGGAGTACTCGGAGCAGCTCGGGTAATATTTACAGCGTTGGGGGATAAGCGGAGAAACGAGCCTGCGATAGAGGCCGATCACCGCGATCGTTATTTTTTTCAAGTCAGTCTTTTTCCTGTATCAGGTTAGCCCGCTGGAACAGGTCGGTTATTATTGCGACGACCTCTTCGTGCCGCCTCTTCTCCAGGAAGTCCGGCAATCCATGTCGGGCGATAATTACATAGTCATAGTTGGGCGCGGTCCGGTCCTGCAGCTCACGGAAGATTTCCTTGAGCACTCGTTTGACCTGATTGCGCACCACGGCGCCGCCGACTTTCTTCGAAACCGACACTCCCAGACGGGAAGCATCGTCTTCGCTTTCGCTGACGCGCTCGAAATAATAGAGTACCGCGTTTCTCCCGGCCACCGATTTGCCCTGGCGGTAAACCCGCTGGAAATCGCCGGACCTGGTGAGCCGGTGCTTTTTGTCCACCGTGGCCGTGGAAGTTCCTAGGCCGATAGCCTCTTCCTGCCCTTGGCGCGCCTGCGTTTTATGACCCGGCGCCCGGCTTTGGTACTCATCCTGATCCGGAAACCGTGGGTTTTCTTTCTCTTCCTGGTATTTGGCTGATATGTGCGCTTCACGAAATCATCCTTTTTCGGGTAGACCGACCATGTAGTATACAGTCAGTTTTTGATTAAAGTCAATAAATGCCTGCCTGACCGGACCGCGAGATTATGCATGGTTGTGGATTATGTGGATAACTCCCGCACGCCGCGCAAATAAAAGCTTTTTGATGGTTGACAATCGTTGGCCCGTAAAATCTGACAAAGGAAGTCGATTAGCCCATTTTTGAGAAAAAGTCCTGCAAATCACGGCAAAGAGAAACAGTCTGCTTTGAATAGTGTTTTTCGGCGGAGGTGTCGCCCGGCCTGTTAACGGTTGTAGTGTTCCCAAAAGCGTCCGATTACGGTTTTCCACAAACAGAAGCATCTTTTCATATTTGATTAGTGCCATTTAGCGGGTAAAAAACATGATTGCCCTGCTGTTCACGGTTGCCGGAGGACGATTTTGCAGGCGAAATTCCCTGAAAACCTAGATATAGGACTCGCTGCGGAAGCTGAGATAACGGTTCTCCGCGATGATCAAGTGGTCCAGCACCTCTATTCCCAGCAGCCGCCCCGCCTCGACCAGACGCGCCGTCAGGTTGAGGTCCTCCTGGCTGGGAGTCACGTCCCCGGAGGGATGATTGTGGACCAGGATTACTGCCGCCGCCGAACGGGTAATGGCTGGGCGAAAGACTTCACGCGGATGGACGATGCTGGCGTTAAGGCTGCCGATGGAAACAGTCTCCTCATGGATTATGACATTCCGGGCGTTCAGATAGAGGGCCAGGAAGTGCTCCTTGGCGGCCGAGCGGATACTGGCAGCCGCCCGGCAGGCGTCACGCGGTGAGCGGATGGGGCCGAGGCCGTCGTCCGGCCAGAGCAGGCGGCGCGCGAGTTCGATCGACGCCGCCAGCCTTTCCGCTTCCGGGGCGGACAGATCACAACCGGCGCTGATCTCTTCGGGGGTTACCGGCGAAAGTGCCCTGCCGGCAAAGAGTTCAAAGATGTGATCGCAGAGCCGCACCAGTCCGGAGTCCGGCTCCTGGTCGAGCACCAGTCCCACCAGTTCGTGATCGAATAGTGCCTGGGCAGGGGCCGTCGCCGCCTCGCGCGCGGTCAGCCCCGTCTCATCAATCCGGTCGCAACTATATCTCATATCGGGCATAAGTCAACGCGGAGCGAGAGAGTTGGCGCAGTGCTACATGGGGAGAAACGTGAGGGGGAGGGCAATACTATCCGGCGGGCGCGAAAAAGGCAAGGGGGTGAAACGATTAAGCCTGGTCGGCTGCGCCTGCTGAACCGCTCGCCATCGCGCGGAGGATCGCTATCCGTTCCTGGATCGGCGGATGGGTGTCGAACAGTCCCCGGGATTTCTTCTCGAACTTCTTGATCGGCTGGGCAATGTAGAGATGGGCCGTGGCGCGGTTGGCGACCTCGAGCACCTCCGGATCGCTGTCGATTTTCTGCAGGGCATTGGCCAGACCGTCGGGATTCCGGGTAAGCTCGACCGCCGAGGCGTCGGCCAGATATTCGCGCTTGCGGGAGATGGCCAGCTGGACCATGCGGGCGGCGATGGGAGCGAGGATGGCCAGAACCAGGGCCACGACCAGCATGATAACGCCGAGGATCCCGTTGTTGTTGTTGCGGCGGCTGCCGCCGAAGAAGCTCCAGCGCAGGAAGAAGTCGGCCATCAGAGCTATCGCTCCAACCATGACTCCCACCAGCGTGGCGAAAAGGATGTCATAGTTGCGCACATGGGACATCTCGTGAGCGATGACGCCCTGAAGTTCGTCGCGGTTCATCATGTCAAGCAGCCCCTGGGTGACCGCGATGGAAGACTTCTCCGGGTTGCGCCCGGTAGCAAAGGCGTTGGGCGCCGAGTCATCGATAATGTAAACAGCCGGAACGGGATTGCCCGAGGCGATCGCCATCTCCTCGACCACATTGAAGAGCTGCGGGGCCTCGTCATGGGTTACCTGACGGGCATGGCTGGTGGCCAGGGCGATCTTGTCACCTTTATAATAACTCGTCAAAGTCATGGCGACCGCGATGGCCACGGCGATAACGATGCCGAACCAGCCCACGCCAGTGGCGGCATAGCCGATAGAGAAACCAAAGACGATCAGGAACGCCGTCATCACTACGATCAAAACATATGAAAGGCGCTTGTTTTTGGATATCTGTTCGTACATGCTGCCCGATTCCTCGGGCGGCGCCGATCAAACCCTCGACGCCGCAGTGAGCGGCGGCTCCGCCTAGCGCAGGTCGACCGCCACGACTTCCTTTTCCTCTTCGGGAACCTCGAAGTATTCACGGGCCTTGAAGCCGAAGGCGCCGGCGATGATTTTCGAGGGGAGGGTCTGGACCTTGTTGTTGAAATACATGACCACATCGTTGTAGAGCTGACGCGCGAAGGCGATCTTGTTCTCGGTTGAAGTCAGCTCTTCCTGCAGCTGGGAGACGTTCTGGTTGGCCTTGAGGTCCGGATAGTTCTCCGCCACGGCAAAAAGCGACTTGAGCGCCCCGGTGAGCATATTCTCCGCCTTGCCGGCTTCAGCCGGTCCCGAGGCCTGCATGGCCTGGGAGCGCGCCTTGGTCACGTTCTCCAGCACTTCCTGCTCGTAGGACATGTAGTCCTTTACCACCTCGACCAGGTTTGGGATCAGGTCGTGGCGGCGCTTGAGCTGGACGTCGATCTGCTTCCAGGAGTTGTCCACCTTGTTGCGTTGCCTGACCAGGCTGTTGTAGAGGACGACGATACCGCCCACCAACAGGACGACCACCGCGATGATTATCCACACTATCATAACGCCTCCTTCCGCCAACCCTGTGGCCGGCCATTGGTTATCTGATTAAACATTGCTTGCTGTCTTGCTTGCCAGGGCGGGCGCGCCCACCACTTTCGTTTACCGGACTCACCCGCGGGCGCAACCGGTTTTCAGCCCTGGCTGGCATCCGCCGCTGTCTGTAATTCAGCCAGGACATCATCGAGATCGAGCCCGTGTTCCTGCGCCATCGCCTCGATTGTGCGCGCCCCGCCGCAGCACGAATCCACATCCAGACGATGAAAAACCGGCAACGTCCAGGGGTAAAGGCTGATTACCTCATTTATGACCATGTCGCCGGTTATCTTTTGTTCTGCCAAATTGTCGACTCTCCTTCTCTTGACACAGGAGGTTACGCCCAGTAACCCTGTGAATCAGGCATTGAACATACCCATTATATTAATGCCCCGAGGCCCGGTAGTAAAATCCCCGCCCTGCGACACGCTTCCTTGCGGCTGCGGCGGCAAGCCAATAGAATGTGGTCCAGACTTGATGCGCCGACGAGGCGTAATATCCTGTTTTCGAAGTCGAGGAGGTTTCCGATGGCAATGTGCAAGCGATGCCGGACATTCATGCTCGGAGTGGGCCTGGGGGCCGCCGCTGGTTTGATGCTGGCGCCCAAAACCGGAAAGGAAACCAGGCAGGAGCTTTTCGGCGGTCAGCTCGACATCCTGGCCGAGCCGGGCACCGAGACCGGGATCCCCGGGGCCGAAGAGCCCGAATCCGCGGAAGATCTCAAGGCCAAGATCGAGGAGACGCGCGAACGGTTGAAAGCCGAGATCGAGGCGCAGCGGGAAGGTTAGGCTCGCTATTCTGAGCCGATGACCGGTGCGGCCTGCCGCATTCGCATGAAACCGCACACCCCCCATTCATCAATTCCCAGCCGCTGGCCCTTGCCCAGGGCTCTGCTCGTCGCAGTTACAGCCGCGCTGGCAGGCACCGGCTATATGCTTTTCGAGGCCCAGTGGCTGCGCTTGAGGCGGCGGCGGATCGAACTGCCGGGACTTCCCACGGAGCTCGAGGGCCTCAGGCTGCTGCATATCAGCGACCTGCACGCGGGCGCTCCCGGACCGGCCAGACGAGCCATTGCCAAGCTGGCAAGAGCTTCGCGCAAAGCCGATGCCGATATCGTCCTCTTTACCGGCGACATGACCGACAAGAAAAAGGACCTGCGACCGTTTCTGCCACTGCTGGCGGAGATCAATGGGCGTTACGGAAAGTTCGCGGTGCTCGGCAACCATGACCACGGCTTGCGCAAGACCGTGCTCCAGGATCTCGCCAGACGGATCACCGGGCATAGCCGGCGGGGAAGGAAGGAGATCCCCACCTGTGATCTTTCCGAGACCGTCACCCTCAACCGCGAGCTGCTCTCCCAGGCAGGCATTCGTCTGTTGGAGAACGAGTGTGCCACCCTGATGACCCGCGGCGGCGGCGTCCAGGTCTGCGGCGTGGATGACTTCCTATACGGTTACGCCGACTTCGAGAGCACCGCCAGGCAGGTAGACCGGAGTAACGGACTGCGCCTGCTGCTTACGCACAGTCCCGATGCGGTTGAGTGGGTTCCGGACGGCGTTTACAACCTGGTGCTCGCCGGTCACACCCATGGCGGCCAGATCTGCCTTCCCCATCCCACAAAAAGCAAGATTCTGCTTTCGACTTCGGGCTCCGATTTCGGCGCCGGGGTTTATCGTCTCGAGGATTTCACGATGCACGTTTCACCTGGCGTGGGAACTACGCTGCTGCCTTTCCGGCTGCTAAGCCGGCCGGAGATTACCCTGCTGGAGCTGGTTTCCGGTTAAAATTACTCCGTACCTTTGCCCGAAGCGTTCGTCTCCACTACCTGTCAGAATCGATGGCGCACCGGCCAGAAAAATCGCCTCTCCAACAGATTGGCGCCTTGGGTTATAATGTGTGGGGTATTGGGAATGATGTTTTATCCCGTCAGGGAAGCATTTACTGAAGAAGCAGACATACAAACGAGTGGATGAATGATTTTTCAGTTGCAAGATCTGGACAAGGCCAGCGCCCTGCTGCTCCCGGAGGATTGCCGATGCTGCGGTTGGTGGCAGGGCAAGGATGGGGGATGGGCCTCGTCGATGCAGGCTGATTCCTGGGAGGAAGCCGCACTTGAGTCATTCGGCGGCTGGGGAAAGCTGGCGATCGGCGACGACGAACTGCTTGGCATGATCCAGTACGGGCCCGCCGTCCTCTTCTCCCGCTCGGGTGACTTCGCCTGTGGGCCAACCAGCGTCGACGCCGTGTTGCTTACCTGCAGTATTGTTTCCGGCAGTATCAATGAACCGATTCGCAAAAGTCTTCTCACCGCAGTGCTCGCCGAACTAAAAGAGCGTGAAATACCGACCGTGGAGGCATTCTGCTACCAGAACGAAACGCCCGAGGAGGATTGCCGCCTGTTCGACCAGGAATTTTTACGTGGCTGCGGTTTCTATCCCGTCCGCAGCTCGGGGGGCCTGCAGTTGATGCGGCTGGAGCTTGGTGGCATGGAGCCAGCGAAAACCCGGCGCCAAAAAACCCGCCGCCGCCTCCTGGAGCGGATCAAACGCACATCCCCGAGCCCGGCGCCGGCTGCCACGTGCCAGTCGCAGGAAAAGAGTTCCGGCCGGATTCCGCTTTGCCCCTAGGCTGATGGGCAGCCCCTTCAGGCTTCCTTGGCTCTACCCCGTTGTCTTTTTTCTTTTCGTTGCACTTTTTCTGGCCCTGGGCCTGATTGGTATCGACCGCAGCTGTCTGGACGCCGCCGACAGCACCTATCTGGTGACCTCCAGGGCGCTCGCCGACGGACAGATGCCCTATCGCGATTTCCTGGTGGCGCATCCACCGCTTCTCTTCCTGCTGGGAATGCCTCTGGCAAAGCTGGGGGCCGGGGTGTTACCCTTCCGGGTCTTCATTCTGCTGCTGATGGCGGCCCTAGGCGTGGCGGTTTGGCGGCTCGCCTTCAGGATCACCGCCAATGACAAACTGGCCATGCTGGCCGGCGCGCTGACCCTGTTCGCGCCGCTGGGACTTTTCTTCTCCAAGACTTTTATCAATGACTATCTGGTCTCGTTCATTGCCGTGCTGACCATTCTGCTGCTGACGGGGAAATCCCGCTTCAGTATCATCGGCGCCGGCGTCCTGGGCGTTTTCGGAACCCTGGCCAAGCTGACATTTCTGCCTTTTCTCCTGGTCTGCATTGTTTTCGTATTGATATTTCGGCGCCGACAGGCCTGGATCTATATCGTGGTGGCGCTGGGCGGGTCCCTGGCAGCGGTGTTGATCCTGCAGTGGGTTACCGGCGGCGCCTACATCAACAATATCCTGGGATCACAGGCCAGCAAGGGTTTCAGTTTCGCCAACCTTTATGACGGGTTGCACCGGATCTGGCAGATGGACTGGCCGCTGATGGTGCCGGCCTGGGCGGGCGCCTGGTTCGCTCTGCGCGCCCTGCGCAAACGGGAACAACTCGGTGGACAGCTCAAAGGCCGGCTTTTCCTTTTGGTCGGCTGGCTGCTGGCCGGGGTCGCGATACTCGGGACTCTGCCCGCTGAAGGTCATGACACAAACCTGTTTCTGCTGACCGAACCGGCGGTGGCGGTGCTGGCTGCCTGGGGCCTAGTCGCTCTGGCCGAGCGCGGCAGGCTGGTTCCCATCGTGCTCATCGCCGGCTGGCTGGTGCTGGCCGTCCCGAACCTGACGGACAAGGGCCACGATTATTTCTTCCGCAGCAACGACAGCGACGTGGCGGTAATCGTGGCGGAGGTGCAGAATCGCAGTACTGAATGCCAGCCGGTGCTGATTCCCGGCTGCTACGCTGTCGAGGCCGGGCGGCCGGTGACGCTGGACTTTTACGATCCCTTCCTCTGGGAAGAGAAATATAAACGCGGCGACGAAAATGCTGTCGATCTCTTTGACGGCCTTAAACAGGACCTTGCCCAGGAGAAACCGCCGGCGGTGGTTTTCGGCGAGGGACAGCCGAGCCTGGATATCCTGCAGCCTGAACTCGGCGATCATTATATGATCGATTTTTCCAGCGAGTCTTATCCACCAATAATACTATGGCTGCCCAGGACTGATAAAGCCCCTGGCTGAAAGTAGAAAAGAGCCGCCCGTGAGGCAGCCATCCGTCCCCTACGAGGGCGCTTCTTCCTCGGTAGGCGTTGCCACGAAACCGGTCTGGGACTCTTCCAGGTTGGGGGGCGTGCCATAGACCTTGGCCTCGAGCACTGATATGCGCCGGTCGAGCTCATCCACGTGATCACGGGTGGCGACGCCCATCGCCCTCAGCGTGTCCTGGTATGTATCCGTCGCCATCTCCTTGATGTTGACGCTCTCGGCCCGGGCGCGGCCGCTGGCGTCGCGGATGAAGACCTCGCCCTCTTCCCTGGTCATCTGGCCCCGTTTGACCAGTTCATTAACCAGATCATCGATCTTGTCCCTGGTCAACGAGGCGGCACCCACTCCAAGCAGTAAAACCTTTTCCATCAATTCGCTGATCATTACATCCCCCTTAAATCCAAGACAGTTGGCACGAACCTGGTCGCGGTTCCGCCACGATCAGGTAGCTTCTGCTTTTTCCGTCATTTTCGCCTTGATGTCGACAAACTGGGTCTCGATCCACTTCTGGATGTCATTGTGTTTGACCGTGTCCCTTATCATACCCGCCCGGCGGCTTTTCTCATCCTTTTCCATGGTCAGAGCCTGGTAGATAGCCTCGGACTGGCTTTCCAGGTCGAAGGGGTTGACCGAGAGACAGTACTCGCCCAGCTCCTCGTGGGCACCGGTGTTTTCCGAAAGTATCAGCACGCCGTCGTGCCGGTTGATCAGCCCAGCCTCCTTGGCGATCAGATTCATGCCATCATAGATGGCGTTTACCATCAACACGTCGAACTGCTTGTAGGCGGCCACCGAGCGCATGAAGTTATCCTGCATGCGCACGTCGATGGGCATCCAGTTGGTGGTACCGTGTTTGGTGTTGATGACCTCGACCTCCCGCATGATCTGCTGACGGTAGATGTTATATTCCTTGACGTCCCCGCGGGACGGTTGTAGCAGCGCCAGGAAGGTTATGCGCTCCCTGTACTCGGGATGCTCGTCCAGGAACATGTCAAAAGCCTTGAAGCCGCGGACGATGTTTTTGGACAGATCCATGCGGTCGACGCGCAGCACCAGGAACTCACGCCGTAGCTCCATAATCCTCTTCTCCTCGTCCAGAACCGGTTCGCTGTCGGCCAGCCGTTCGAAGTCAGAGCAGTCGATGGAGATCGGGTAGGCCCGCACCCAGACTTCACGCCCGGCGACGATCACAACCGAACGGGCAAAGTCGACCTCGACCTCGGCACCGATCAGCTCCTCACAGCTGACCAGGAAGTTTCGTACATAGCGTTGCGTATGAAAGGCGACGATGTCGTTGGCCAGCAGACCCCGCATGATCGCCTGCCTGATATGACGTGGCAGCACGCGCCAGGAATCCGACTGCGGCCAGGGGATGTGCACGAACTGATGGAGGAAGGCCTCCGGGTGGCGCTCGCGCACCAGGCTCGGGCAGGTATAGAGGTGGTAATCGTGCAGCATGACCACCGGCCGCTTGTTCCCACGCGCATCCAGCTCGTCACAAATGGCGTCGGCGAACTCGCGGTTGACCACCTGGTAGCCGTTCTCCCAGGCCTCGAACTCGTTGTGTCTGATGTCCGGCACGACCGACAGGTCCCAGAGATAGTGCTGAATGAACCAGATGAGCGGGTTGGCGATGATATTGTAAAACTTGTTGTAGACCTCGGGGTCGGAGACGACAAAGCGCAGCCCCAGCCGGTGCTCGTCGTGGGTGACCTTGGTGCTGCCGCCACCGACGCGGATGCTGATCTCGGTGTCCTCCGGGGTCATGGCGCTGGCGATCCAGGTGATCTCGCAGGAAGCGGCCACGCCTAAAAGTGCCGTCACCAGGCCGCCGCCGCCGCGCACGGTCTTGAGCTCACCGTCCTCACCGCGGGTATAGGAGATCGGCCCGCGGTTAGATACCAAAATCAGCTCGTTTTCAAAGACGCATCGTTCCAAGGTTCCTCCCATGGGCAGCCCGAAGCGGGCCCGTCTTTAACCTTTGAGTTCGGTAAACAGTTTCAGGTAATCCCGAAGCAGCCGGGGTGTGAGATAGTTGGCCCGCACGTGTTCCTTGCCGGCGCGTCCCATGATCTTGGCTTCCTTGGGATGGTCCAGCGTCCACATGCACTTCTCGGCGCACTGCTCCACCGAGTCCACCAGGAAACCGGACTCGCCATCGGTTATCTGCTGGGGGATGCCGCCCACGTTACCGCCGATGGTCGGCTTGGCCTTCCACAGGCCCTCACTGATGGTCAGGCCGAAACCTTCCCGGGTGGATTTCTGGATGATGACGTCGGCGCGTGACTGGAAGGCGTTGACCTCCAGGTTGCCCACGTTGTTGAGGTTAGAAAGGATGAGCACGTCGCTGTCATCGCCGGCGTGTTCCACGGTGCTGGTAAAAAAACTCCAGCCCTCGGGGTCGTCGGTGGCCATGGAACCGACCAGCGCCAGCCGCACCGAGGCGAACTCTTTCTTGACGATCCGGTAGGCGTCGATGACCCCCAAAGGATCCTTCCAGGGATCGAAGCGCGAAATCTGCAACAGCAGCGGCCGGTCCGGCTCAACGCCGAATTGGCTGACCACGTAGTCGGCGTCCTCTGGTGAAAGGGCCATGTTCTTGGTTGAGAGCGGGTCGATGGCCGGCGCGATCACCTTGATGAGAATATCCAGACCCTTGAAAACGTAATCGTTCAGCGTGAACAGCGCCGTATCATAGAGCTGGATGTAAGGCAGCAGATAGTCGGCCATTTCCTGGTTGGGCGTGGAAGTGTCGATATGGCAGCGCCAGATCCACTTGGCTCCCAGGTCGCCCGCGTAATGTCGCAGGAGCAGCGGCTGTGGATCATGGACCACGATGAAGTCAAAACCCTTGCCCAGCGATTCGCTGGTCAGCCGGTTGTTCTTCTCGTAGATCTTTTTCTGGGTCTCATCCAGACCGATGGCGCTGCCCTGGAGAGCATTATGGGTGATCTTGGTGCCTTCGTAGAACTCCTGCTCCGCCATGATGATCCGCCACTCGGCGTCCAAGCCGACGTCGCGCATCAACGGCACGAGGGTGTAAAGGATCTCGGCAACGCCACCGCCGAAGGAGGTGGCGTTGATGTGAAGCACCCGGGCTCCCTTGAGGCCTTCCGCCAGCTCCCGGATCTCCTCGATCAGCGGGCGGACCACCACGCTCTGGTAGTCGGCCAGAAACTTGTGGCCCACATGTACTTCCTGCAGCAAAAAACGACCTCCTGCGTGAACTGTGTGGATACTGAGTCAAGGCGCCCCTGCGGACCGTCCCGACGATGGTTGCTCGGATAATACACTACCAGCGGGCACTCCGCCCCACGGTGGCATTCTATCGGACGGAGACCCCGGATCTTTGAGTCGGGGGCTCCGCGGCCAGGATCTTCGGCCTCAGGCTTTCTCCTTCGGCTTCCCCTCCTGGATTATATTTAAATCTTCACCACAGAAGGCGCAATAACCTTCCCGGACGTCGATATTTCC
>JAENWV010000161.1 GCA_016650015.1 Thermoleophilia bacterium
CGGTCAGCATCATGCCACCTGGCTCTGAATGAGCTTCGAAGATAGTGACCTGATGGCCGCTCAAAGCCAGGTAATAGGCGGCGGAGAGGCCGGAAGGGCCGCTGCCGATGACGGCGACTTTTTTGCCCGTTGAGGCGGCGAGGTCTTCGATGCTCGCGGAGCCGCCGGCGCTTACCTGGTCGCCAGCAAAACGCTTCAGCTGACAGATTGCAACCGGTTCCTGATCAACCTGGGTACGGCGGCAGGCGCTCTCGCAGGGGCGCGGGCAGACCCGGCCGATAATGCGCGGCAATGGCAGCCTGAGCTTGACGATCCTGATGGCTTCGGCGTCATCCCCCCGGGCGATCGCCGCCAGGTAGGCCGGAATGTCGATGCGCGCCGGGCAGGCGTTATGGCAGGGCGGTTCACAATAGGCATTGTGGCTGGTCAGATACTCGGTGAGCCTTTGTTTGCGAGCCTCGGCGATCTCCGGGTTGAGGGTAGTGACCTCCATGCCTTCGGCGACGGGGGTCTGACAGGCGTATACCAGGCCGGTTTCGACGACTTCCACCAGGCACAGGCCACAATTGCCGATGGGCGCGAGACGGGGGTCGTTGCAAAGGGTTGGTATCTCGATGCCGTTCGCGTGCGCGGCTTCCAGGATGGTCATGCGGGGGTTGACCTGCAAACGGCGTCCATCGATGAAGAGCTTGACCAGGGGGCCGCTTTCCGCGATGATTTCGTGATGAGGTAGATCGGCCATTTTGTTCCCTTTCTGACATCTGCGAAAAGTCCGGTGGAAGGCTCCGGGGCTGAAAAAACACCCAAGCCATCCAAATTATCTGGAGGCCCAGGCGTCCGGCCAATCGGCTGGCTTTGTCACCAGCGGAGATGCTCCCGAGTGGTTATCCACTGAACGCCAGTCACACCTCTGTGAGCAAGAATATCAGAATAGTTTTTTCAAATGCAAGGGGTGCTGGCTAAATATACCTGATTAGCAGGAATGTCTTCTACAAGGTCATCAGCGGGCGCACTCCCCGCCGGCGCCGCCCAGCAACTCCAGGGCGTGGCCGAGAACCGACCTGACGACGGCAAAAGACTCGGCGCAGGCTTTGGGGCTGCCGGGAAAGTTGATGATCAGCGACTCGCCGCAAACGCCGCTCACCGACCGGGAGAGCATCGCCCGCGGGGTTATCTTCATCGATTGAGCGCGGATGGCTTCGGCGATGCCCGGCGCTTCACGGTCGATGACGTCCCGGGTAGCCTCCGGGGTGACGTCCCTCGGCACCAGGCCGGTGCCACCTGTCGTGATGACCAGGTCGACCCGATCCTCGCGGCACAGCTTCCTCAGCGCGTCAGCTATCTGCTGCCTTTCGTCCGGCACCACGACCCTGGCGACGGTCCCGGCTCCAGCTTCGACCAGCAGTTCCTCCAGGAGATCACCGCTGCCGTCCTCGCGCTCACCGCTGAAACCCCTGTCGCTGACAGTCACGACGGCCGCGGTGAATTCCCGTTCGATAGTGGTCATTTTTCAGTCCTGCCACTCGCATTGTTTTTTTCTGCCGTCTGGTCGGCCAAGGTCAGGCTGTTTTCAGACCCGCCAATAGCATCGTTTATTGCTGCCGAATGATCGGCCGAAGTCGCGTTGTTCAAACCCTGAATTGCTGCCTGGCCACTTCCGCCGACCACCAGAATGGTGTCGCCGTCATGGATACTGCCGCCCTCGAGCACCCGCGCGAAGATCCCCTCGCGCGGCATGACGCAATCCCCCGCCTGCCGAAAAATCTCGCAGCGGTCATGACACTCCTTGCCGATCTGGGTGACCTCGGCCAGTGCCGCTCCCAGTCGAATATGCGTTCCCAGCGGCAATGACGGTAGATTGATGCCCCCCGTGGTTATGTTCTCCGCAAAATCGCCGGGTCCGACATCAAGCCCTTTCGCCCGCATGCTTTCTATACTTTCCCGGGCAAGCAAGCTGACCTGCCGATGCCAGTTCCCGGCATGCCCATCGCCGACGACCCCATGCCCGACCCGAAGCAAAGCCGTCCCGACGGGAGTTTTACGCTCGCCCTTGGCCTGAGAAGTATTTATAGAGATTATCGAAGCCATATCCAGATCACGGTCACTTGCGGCCGGGCGGGATGTTTCCGCGTAACGGCTGTCGAAGACTAAAAGTGAAGCGGAAACATCCCGCCCGGCCGCATCGCACCAGCCCGTATGGCGCCACAAAAACTTTCACCCCGACTTCCCCCCAAGCTTCTCCAACAGGCAAACATCACCGATGACCATCCCCTTGTCTACCGCCTTGCACATGTCATAGATAGTCAACGCAGCGACCGAAACCGCCGTCAGCGCCTCCATCTCAACGCCGGTCTTGCCAGTCAGACTGGCGACAGCCTCAATGACTACCGCTGATTCTTCCGCATCCAGCGTGAAATCAACGGCAACATGAGTGAGACTGAGCGGATGGCACATGGGGATCAGCCGCGAGGTCTCCTTGGCCGCCATGATGCCGGCCACCCGCGCAACCGCCAGCACGTCACCCTTGGGAAGCGCCTTCTCACGCAGAAGCCGCATGGTCTCCGGCGCCATGGTGATCCGGCCGCGCGCGCGCGCCAGCCGCTCTGTGTCCGGCTTGTTGCCCACATCAACCATGCGAGCCCTGCCCTCGGCGTCGAAATGAGTTAGTTCATTATCGTTTTTCGGGTTTCCCATCTCAGCCCCCGATCTGTGACATCGTCCGCGCTCCGGGCCTGGCACCCCGGCGGTCGAACTTTTTGCTGTTCATGGAATCGAGTATAACCCGGGAAAGCTCCGCCGGATCTCCGGCGATATAGGGCCTGACGTCCACTTCCTCATCGGAAAAGAGGCAGTTGCGCAGCCTGCCATCGGCGATCAGGCGCAGCCGGTTGCAGTGCGAGCAGAAATGGTCGCTCATGGAGCTGATAAAACCGATCGTGCCCTGGGCGCCATCGTATTGAAAGTAACGGGCGGGGCCGGCGCCGCCGGGGGAAGCCACCGGACGCAGGCGGCCGTATGTCTCAAGCCTTGCCAGCAGGCGGGCCCGAGGGACGAACTTCCATAAACCCCTGCCCAGCCGCCGTCCGATGGGCATGAATTCGATAAATCGTACATGCACGGGACGCTCCCTGGTCAGGGCGACAAAATCCTCGAGGTCTTCCTCGATGCCCTCGAGCATCACCGCGTTCACCTTGACCGGCGACAAGCCGGCATCCAGGGCGCTTTCCAGCCCTGCCAGCACCGGTCCCAGCCTGGCGCCGCCGGTAACCCTGGCGAAGCGCGCCTCGTCAAGGCTGTCGATACTGATGTTTATGCGTGAGAGGCCAGCCGCCCTGAGCGCCGCCGCCTGTTTCTCCAGCAGAGAGCCATTGGTGGTGAGCGACAGGTCGCCGATGCCGGGGATCCGGGCAAGCCGGCCGATAAGGCTGGCACAATCGCCGCGCACCAGCGGCTCGCCGCCGGTGATGCGGACCCGTGTCACCCCCGCGCCCACCGCTGCCTCGGTAAATCTGACGATCTCCTCGAAACTCAGGATTTCATCATGCCCAATGTAACGGACGCCTTCCGGCGGCATACAATAGGTACAGCGGTAGTTGCAACGGTCTGTGACCGAAACCCGCAGGTAATCGATGGTATGTCGGCGACTGTTTTCAGGCGATCCCGGGTTTTCGCGTCCCATACTCAATCGACGGCCGCCTTCCGGTTGCCGCTGCCCA
>JAENWV010000118.1 GCA_016650015.1 Thermoleophilia bacterium
TCACCATGCCCTTGAGGGCGGTTGTGATGTTGCGAGACTCCAAGTCTTGGGGCAAGAAAATCCTGCAGGTCGAAGTTACGGGGATATTGCAGCCTGAAAATCAATGATATCACAGCAAATATCGCCAGTTTCAGCTGGATCGATCAGGTGTAAATGGCGGAGGGGATGGGATTCGAACCCATGAGGGACCGCGAAGGCCCCTGCCGGTTTTCAAGACCGGTGCGTTCAGCCGGACTCCGCCACCCCTCCGCGGTATCCTTCGCTTCGCTCAGGATGACAATCCTGCGAGGCTCAGGCTTAATCAGCGGTAATAATATCAACGCCCATGTAGTGCCGAAGAACCTCCGGCACTGTAATACTGCCGTCCTCATTCTGATAGTTTTCGATGATGGCTGCAAACGTGCGGCCGACGGCCAGGCCGCTGCCGTTATTTGTATGGACAAAGCGCGGCTTGCCGCCAGCCGCCGGCCGGTAGCGAATGTTCAGCCGCCGGGCCTGGAAGTCCAGGTAGTTGGAGCAGGATGAAATCTCCTTGTAATCGTTATACGACGGCAGCCAGACCTCGATGTCGTAGGTCTTTGCGGATGCGAACCCCATGTCGCCGCTGCAGAGCACCACTGTGCGGTAGGGCAGTTCCAGCCGTTTCAGAATCTCCTCGGCGTTGGCGGTAAGCGCCTCGAGCTCATCGGCGGATGTCTCCGGCGTGATGAACTTGACCAGTTCCACCTTGTTGAACTGGTGCTGGCGGATGAGTCCCCTCGTATCGCGCCCGGCGGCGCCAGCCTCGCGCCGGAAGCTGGGCAGGTAGGCGGTCAGATGAATCGGCAATTCGTTCTCGGAGAGGATTTCATCCCGGTAAATGTTGGTGACCGGCACCTCGGCGGTCGGGTTCAGATAAAGATCATCATCACGCAGCTTGTACATCTCGGCTTGAGCAAACTTGGAGAGCTGACCGGTACCCCGCATGCTCTCGCTGTTAACCAGTATCGGTGGAAAAAGCTCGGTGTAGCCGTGTTCGCCGGTATGCAGATTGAGGAAGTAGTTGATCAGCGCCCGCTCCAGCCTCGCTCCCATTCCGCGCAGCAGGGTGAAGCGCGATTCGGCGACCTTGGCGCCACGGTCCTGATCGATGATCCCGAGATCGGCGCCCAGATCCCAATGAGCCTTTGGCTCGAAACCGAATTCACGGGGCTCACCCCAGGTACGCACCATGATGTTGGCGGATTCATCGACGCCGTCCGGAACTTCCGGCAGGGGAGTATTGGGAAGCTCGAGGATGATTTCGTCGAGCTTGATTTCGATATCCTTGAGCGCGAGGTCCAAAGCCTTGATCTTCTCCCCCAGGCTCTTCATGGCGGCTATCTTTTCAGCTGCGTCCTCGCCGGACTTTTTGGCGACGGCGATCTCGTCCGAGACCTGGTTGCGGAGCGCCTTTTTCTCCTCGACCGCGACGATAAGCTCACGTCGCCTGGTGTCGAGTTCGGCAAACTCGTCAAGCGGGGCCTCGATGCCCCGGCGTCCCAGCGCCTGCTTAACCTCTTCCGGCTCGTTTCGCAGCCGTTTAATGTCGAGCATTGACTCTCCTTGGAGTTTGCATTACCAACCCAGTCTAGCGGAACTCACTGTTGGCGTAAAAAAACAGGGAATAATATAGAACTGAATATTCAACACAAGAAACCGGCGTCCTTTTATTGATCAGACCCTGACCACCTCCAGCTCGACGGCTTCCGGATAAACCGATACCAGCAGATAGTGGTAATAGCCGCCAGAGCTTTCCGGGAAATATAACGGGGCGCCGGCGCCCCCGGTCACGTAAGCATCGATGCCGTCCAGCTTGTAGGAAAAGTATGCATGGATGTGCCCGAAAAAGAAATCGGCGACATTGGCATATTTAGCCGCCTCTGCAACCAGTTGCTGACCGGTACGCAATCCCTCGTCTCCCAGCTCTCCGGAAACATGTCCTGATGGCAGCGACGAGTCCGCGACCGGTATATGGGCGAAGATGAACTGCCGCGGTTTATCGGAGTTAATGGCCAGGTCGGCGGTCAGCCACTGCATCTGGGGTTGATCGATGCCAGTGCGGTCATCAGCATTGTCCAGAACGATAAAATGGTCACCGCCCTGATCGAAGCTGTAATATGTCGCCCCGATTATACTTTCGTAAGCTTCACTGGTGCCGCCGCGGCCAACATCATGGTTGCCCGGGACGGTATAGATCCGCAGCCCGGAGGCATCGGTAAGTTCCCGATAGAGGGTCAACTCGTCGCGGCTCCCATCCCCGGAAACATCTCCAGTGTTGATCATGAAAGCGGCGCCTCTCGCCTTGGCTGATTCGATGATGCGCGGCAAGATTCCGTTCTCAATGCCCATGGTTCGGTTGTCACCGCAGACCGCGAAAGTATAAATAGCTGGTGAAGCCGCATCGTCGACCTTGGTGGTAGAAATGCTGTTGGATGCGACCGGCTGAGTCTGCGATTCAGTAACAACACCTGAACCTCCGCAACCGACGATAACAAATACGACCAGCAGGACAAGCCCGGCGATATACCGCGGTATGTTCAATCTTCCAGATGCCGGCGCTTTTCGTAAAATGTTGTTATGCATCCCCGGTTGTTTTGCCTCCCCGAGATGAGCTGGCTGAGGATTTAGTTTCAGCGATAACCCTGCGGGTTGTTCTGGTGCCAGCGCCAGGCGCTCTCGACTATCTCCTTCAACGAGGTATTTTTTGGTTGCCAGCCCAGCTCATCCATGATTCTGGCGGAGCTGGCCACGAGAACCACCGGGTCCCCCTGACGGCGGCCGGTTTCCCTGACCTCGAAGTCGATGCCGGTTACCTCGCGCGCGGCATCGATGACTTCGCGCACCGAATAACCCTGGCCGTTGCCGAGGTTGTAATGAATGCTGCCACCATCCAGATTTCGTAGCGCCAGTAGATGGGCGTCGGCAAGATCACGGACATCGATATAATCGCGAACGCAGGTTCCATCCCCGGTGGGATAATCGGTGCCGTAGATCTCCACGTACGGACGCTTTCCGAGCGCGGCTTGCAGCACCAGCGGGATCAGGTGGCTTTCCGGATGATGATCCTCACCCCGTTCAGCTGAAGCTCCAGCCGCGTTGAAATACCGGAGGGCCGCGTGCCTGATGCCATGGATCCTTTCGTACCAATCAAGAATGCGCTCGAAAATGAGCTTTGATTCGCCGTAAGCGTTAGTAGGGTTTTGTGGATGTTCCTCTGCGAGGATGTCCGTCTCCGGATCACCGTAGATGGCGGCGGTGGATGAAAAAAGGAGTCGCTCGACGCCTGCTTCGACCATGGCATCAAGCAGGCTGATCGGCCGGCAGGAATTGTTACGGAAATACTTGCCCGGGTCCTTCATCGACTCTCCGGCTTCGATGAAGCCTGCCATGTGAATGACCGCCTCGATGGCGTTGTCTCTCAGCGTCGCCGTCAACAGCTCCTGATCGCCGACATCGCCTACCACCAGTCCGGCGTCGGGGTGCACTGCCAGCCGGTGACCGGTTGACAGGTTATCGTAAACGGTTACCTGATCTCCCTCCGCGAGGCAGACCTCGGAGACGATGCTGCCGATATAGCCGGCGCCGCCGGTAATCAGAATCTTCATCGGTGATATCCGTGTTGGCGATTCATCTCAGTGATTGATGATATAGCAGGGCAATCATCATGCCAAACCTGGGAGAGTCATGAGGGTTATCAATTTCTGGAGACAGGCGTACGCTGGCGAAACCGATAACCGGCGTTTTCGGCACATCTGGTATACTCGGCTTCATGAAAATCCTTTTCATCAGCGACATATTCGGCAGGCCCGGCCGTGAGGTGCTCCTGGCGATGCTGCCGGATCTGGTCGTCGAACATTCGGTGGATTTTGTCATTGCCAACGGCGAAAACACGGCCAGTGGCGCTGGCATTACCAGCAAGATTGCCGAGAAACTGCTTGCCGGCGGTGTCGATGTGATCACTACCGGCAACCATGTCTGGCGGCAGAGGGAAATCATTGCTTTCCTGAACAAATCTGACCGGATCATCCGTCCTGCCAATTATTTGCCGGAAAATCCCGGCCGTGGTTTTACCATTATTGAGAAAAACGGCGTCAGAATGGCAGTCCTCAACCTGTCGGGCAATCTCTACATCGGGGCGCCGCTGGGGGCATTTCAGACCATCGATCCACTGCTCGCGGAGATTCCGGAAGATGTCAAACTGATTGTGCTTGACTTCCATGCCGAGGCAACCAGCGAAAAAGTGGCCATGGGCCATTACCTGGATGGGCGGGTGACCGCGGTCATCGGCACGCACACCCATGTACAGACGGCGGACGCCAGGGTGCTGCCCAAGGGAACCGCCTACATCACCGACGCCGGCATGACCGGTCCACGCAATTCGGTAATCGGTGTCGACAAGCAGATAATCCTGCAAAGGTTTCTCACCCAGATGCCGGTCAAGTTCGAAGTTGCGGAAGATGATGTCTGGATCGAAGGTGTTCTGATTACCGCTGACGACCAGGGTCGGGCGACAGCGATCGAGAGCCTGCAGGTCGAACAGCGATAGGCGCTCGCCGCTTTTGGTTTCCCAGCGACAATATCAGCAGGACCAGAAGCAGCCCCAGCAGGACATTTCTTGCAGCCACTTCCACTACCATCGTTTTCTGCAGCAGGTATAGCTCCCAGTAGCGCGCCGGAAACTCCCATTGTGTCAGCAGCAGCACCGCGGCAAACAGCCCGGTGATGAGGTTGCGGTCACGACCCTTGATCAAAGGGATCAAGGGCAGCAGCCAGATCAGGAACTGCGGTGAAAAAACCTTCCCTCCGCAAATAAAGGTGGCGATGGCAATGGACGCAAAGCGGATCAGCAGGGACTCATGCCATTCGTCGGCACTGTCACCATAACTGCGCCGCCAGTAGATCCAGTAGCCCGTGAGCAGCACCAGTATGGTTACCGGCCCGGATATCAGTGCCAGCGTATCGGAAAGCGAAGCGAAGACGTTATGCGACCCGTAAGAATTCATTATCCGCACATCGTAACCGCCGAATTTTGCCATTAGCAGAAGTGGCGTCGACCAGCTGCTCTCCAGCTGCAGGGGCCGTTCGACGTGATAGAGGAAAGAGTTGGCAAGTCCTGCCGGATCCGTAAACAGGAAGGGCAGGGATATCACGAGAGCTGTCAGCATCATCAGGGCCGGGCCAGTGATCATTTCGCGGTACTGACGACGGCGAAAATGGCTGATAAAGAAGAGCGGCGCGATCAGCAGGGGAATTATCTTGGTCATGGCGCCCACCCCGAGCAGCAGCCATGCCGCCAGTTTTTTGTCGGTAA
>JAENWV010000228.1 GCA_016650015.1 Thermoleophilia bacterium
ATATCCACTGACGGCTTTTTGGCCTCGACGAAAAACTTGCGCTGCCCGCCGATGCGGAAACAGTAATCGGGCGCCTTGGTCATGCCGCCCACCTTGATGGCGTCCTCGTGGATTACGTCCTTGTAGGCCGGGGCGTAACCGCGCTCGTTGTCGATGTCCCAGCCCAGCGCCTTGAAAAACGGGTCGATGAATTCGCGGCGGGTCTGGGTCTCGTTGTAGGCGGGGTTTTTGTAAGCGGTCTCGTTGGCGCGGAAGAGCTCGACGAGGTCGGCTATCTTCGCGCGGGCGAGTTCGAGATTGGCGTCAGCGGTTGACATGCGGCGATTATATCACCGGCGGCGGATGGACCGCCCGATGAAGATCAGGTTTTACCGGTTTCGATGGTGCCACCCGACTCATATGTCCCATTAATGTCTTATATCTTCAATCCTGGCATTGTCCCATTTGGCCCCTATTTGGCCCCTGTGAGCCCTTTTTGAGCCCTTCGCTGGTCTAATTATTTTTCTTTGGCTTGGATTTTTTCTGGATATCCCAATGAAAGCCGATCTGCTTCTTCCTGGGTTTCGGCGGTTCCATCAGCTGGCGGATGGCGTCGAAGACGGCGCTGAACTGCGTGTCGTATTTCTTTTCGAGGGAATCGAGTTTGCGTGCCAATTCCTCATGAGTTTGAAAGACTTGCCGCAGGCGGATGAAAGCACGCACCACGAAAATGCTCACTTCTATGGCTATTGGAGTATTGATCAAACCGGCGGCCATAATAGCGCCGTGTTCGGTAAAAGCAAAGGGGGGATAGCGACGACCACCTCTTCCGGCGGAACCATCGTATTTTGGATTATGTATTCTAAGGCCCGAGTATTCCTCGATCGTCAATTGGAACATGAAGTCTTCTGGAAATCTTTCGATGTTGCGCTGGACCTGTTGATTTAGACGTTTCGTAGAAGTTCCATACAACCGAGCCAAATCTGAATCAAGCAATACTTTTTGCTTTCTTATCAGCAGAATAGACTGCCCTATGCTTTCAGTAGGTACTAACGACTTCTGCTCCAACATGGCTCCTCCTCAACTAGTCGTTTTTCAATTCTGCGTTTTTTGAGGTCACAATTTGTGACCTCAAAACCTAATATGCCTGCTATATAGCCAATCTTTGAGGTCACAAATTGTGACCTCAAAGGAGGTGGTCACAATTTGTGACTACCTTCGGAAGGGACATAACGATCATAACAAGAGAGCCGGACGGAAGTTGTCGGGATAGGCGACAGACGAAACGGGGCTTAGGAGCGCACCTTGATCATCCCCAGAAACAACAGGTGAAGCCGCAGGTCCTCCGTAAGTTCGGGGTGGAAGGCGGTGACGAGCATACTGTCCTGCCGCGCGGCGACTGCATGGCCGTCGTATTCGGCGAGGATATCGACGCCGAGACCGGCTGACTCGATCCAGGGGGCGCGGATGAATATGCCGGGGAAGGGACCAGCGACGGTTTCTTCCGGCACCGCCAGCGCCGGGATCTCCAGCGCCGACTCGAAGCTTCTCACCTGCCGCCCGAAGGCGTTGCGGCGCACTTTGATATCCATGAGTCCGAGGAGCGGCTGGTCACCGTCGACGACCTCGCGCGCCAGCATCACCAGACCGGCGCAGGTACCAAGCATGGGCAGACCCTCGGCGCCCAGCCCCTTGATCTCCTCCAGCAGGTGATAACTCACCATCAGTTTACCGATGGTCGTGCTCTCGCCGCCGGGGATGATCAGGGCGTCGAGACCGGCGAGATCGCGGCGGCGGCGCACCTTGCGCGCCGTGGCGCCGCATTTTTCCAGCGCCACCGCGTGTTCATGGAAAGCGCCCTGCAGAGCCAGTACACCTATAATCAGGTTTTCAAAACGGGAGTTGCTCATCGCTGGAATCCATTATCCCACAAAAATATAAAAGGCCTGGCGGGTTGTGAGGCCCCATGAGGCATTGAATCCCCGAAATATCCCCCACGGGTTTGATGACAGCCTCACCGGCTGCCCGGTTTGTTTCGGGATCAGGGGGAACAATAATAGGAGGCAAAACAAGCGAATGGAGTTCGCCATGAAAACGGCTAGAAATATTCAGAAAGTCTTTACCAGCCGGCCGACCCTCGAGGGCGCCGGCGTGCGTCTGAAGCGCGCCTTCGGCAATAACGAGGCGCCGCTCTTCGACCCGTTCCTGATGCTGGATGATTTTCGCTCGGACAACCCGGAGCACTTTATCAAGGGCTTCCCGTGGCATCCGCATCGGGGAATCGAGACGATCACCTACGTTCTCAGCGGCGATGTCGAGCACGGTGACAGCATGGGCAACCGGGGCACTATCTCATCCGGAGATGTTCAATGGATGACCGCGGGCAGTGGCATCA
>JAENWV010000146.1 GCA_016650015.1 Thermoleophilia bacterium
CAGGACGGTCTTGCCGACGCCGGCGCCGCCAAACAGGCCGGTCTTGCCGCCCTTGACATATGGGGCGAGCAGATCGATGACCTTAATTCCCGTCTCGAAGATCTCGTCGGTCGGGGTCAGGTCCTCGAAGGCCGGAGCCGACCGGTGGATCGGCCATTTTTCATCAGCTTTGACCTCGCCCAAATCATCGATGGCTTCACCGATGACGTTGAACAGACGGCCGAGAGTGGCGTTGCCCACCGGCACGCTGATGGCGTCGCCGGTGTCGACGACCTCCAGTCCACGGGCGATGCCGTCGGTATTGTCCAGGGCCACGGCGCGTACTTTGTTATCGCCCAGGTGCTGCTGCACCTCGGCAACCAGCCGGTGACTGGTCCCGTCCTCCTGGGGTACCTGGATCTCCAGGGCGTTGTAGATGGCCGGCAGCTGCTCCTCGAACTTCACGTCCAGAACCGGCCCGATGACTTCGACTATCGTTCCTGTGTTCATGCTCATCGCTCCTCGATTTCAGTTACTAATTTAAAAAGTATCAAATCTCTGACCGGATTTTCCTCAGCTCAGCGCCTCGGCACCAGCGACAACCTCGAGGATATCCTGAGTGATAGCCGCCTGACGGGCCTTGTTCATGTCCAGCGTCAGCTTGTCGATCATCTCTTCCGCGTTATCGGAAGCGTTGCGCATGGCGGTCATGCGGGCGCCATGTTCGCTGGCGGTCGACTCCAGCAGCGCCCGGTAGATGGTCGTATCCACGTAAGTGGGCAACAATCCGGCCAGGATCGCCGCCGCCCCCGGCTCGTAGATGAAATCGCCCTCGAGTTTTTTGACGCCCTCGGGTTCCGGCTCGGCCTCCACCAGCTCACGCCCCAAGGGCAGGATGACCTGGTCGGTCACGATCTGCTCCACCGGAGACTTGAAATGGTTGTAAACCAGATGGACCTTGTCGAGATCGTGGCTCATGTAGAGCGTGGCGATGCGATGAGCGATGTCCTCGGCGTCCGTGTACTTGGGCCGGTCAGTGATGCCCTGGATCGATTCCTTCACACCAAAGCCGCGAAAACGCATGGTGCCCACGCCCTTCTTGCCGATGACTATCCAGACCACTTCCTTGCCCTCGGCGACCAGCGCGTCGTGCAGCAGGAGGCCTTGACGGATGATGTTGGAGTTGAAACCGCCGGCGAGACCTCGGTCGCCGGTCAGCATGACGATGCCGACCCGCCTGATCTCATCATGGACCTCCATCAGCGGGAACTGGTCTCCCTCGTTGGCGTGCTTGGCGACTTCCTGCATCAGTTCGAACATCCGCTCGGCATAGGGCCGGAGCGCCTCGATGCGGGACTGGGCCCGCCGCAAGCGCGCGCCGGCGACCATTTCCATGGCCTTGGTGGTCTTGCGCGTATTTGTGACCGAACCAATCCGGCGCGATATGTCCTTGAGCTTTGCCATAGTTTAATCCGGTAGCGACTACGCAGTCGCGGCGGGAACTGTCAGCTCCTCGTGATCGGGTTCGAAGTCCTTGAGGAAAGCCTCGAGGGCCGCGCGCAGCTTGGCCTCGGTCTCGTCACTCAGGTCCTTCTCCGCCTTAATGGCAGCGAAGATATCGGGGTGCTCCGCCCTGATGTGGTCCCGCAAGCCGTTGTTGAATTCAGGCACGCGATCGACATCCAGGCCGTCGAGATAGCCCTGGGTGGCCGCGAAAAGAACCGCCACCTGCTCCTCGACCAGCATGGGAGCGTACTGGCCCTGATTAAGGGCGACGACCACGCGCTCACCACGGGCCAGCTGGGCCTGGGTAGCCGCGTCCAGCTCCGAACCGAACTGGGCGAAGGCCTTGAGGGCGTTATATTGGGCCATGTCCAGGCGCAGCTTGCCGGCCACTTTCTTCATTGCCTTCAGCTGGGCGTTGCCGCCAACCCGGCTGACCGAGATACCCACGTTGATGGCCGGCCTGACGCCGGAGTAGAACAGGTCCGGCTCCAGGAAGATCTGGCCGTCGGTGATGGAAATGATGTTCGTCGGGATGTACGCCGAGACGTCACCAGCCTGGGTTTCCACGATCGGCAGGGCGGTAAGCGAGCCGCCGCCCAGGCTGTCGTGCAACTTGACCGAGCGCTCCAGCAAACGGGAGTGCAGGTAGAAGACATCACCGGGGTAAGCTTCGCGGCCCGGCGGGCGGCGTAGTAGCAGCGACATCTGGCGATAGGCATCAGCGTGTTTGGTGAGGTCATCGTAGATGCACAGGGCGTCCTTGCCGTTGTAACAAAAATATTCGCCCATGGCGGTGCCTACATAGGGCGCCAGGTACTTGAGCGGCGCCGTCTCGGAGGCGGAGGCCATGATAACGATGGTGTAATCCATGGCGCCTTCGGCTTCCAGTTTGGCGACCACGCTGGCCACATTGGAGGCTTTCTGGCCGATGGCCACGTAAATGCAGATGACGTCCTCACCCTTCTGGTTGAGGATGGTGTCGACCGCGATGGCTGTCTTGCCGGTCCGGCGGTCGCCGATGATCAGTTCGCGCTGGCCACGGCCGATGGGAATCATCGAGTCAATGGACTTGAGGCCGGTCTGCAGCGGCACACGCACCGGCTGGCGCTGCAACACGCCGGGAGCCTTGAACTCAACCGGGCGATGCTCGCTGGTCTCGATCGGGCCCTTGTCGTCGATGGGACGGCCAAGTGCATTTACCACGCGGCCGACGAGGGCGTCGCCAACCGGCACGCTCATGACCCTGCCGGTCCGTTTTACCAGGTCGCCTTCGGCGATCAGGGTGTCTTCACCCATAAGCACCACACCCACGTTGTCTTCCTCGAGGTTGAGGGCCAGACCGACAACGTCGTGGGGAAACTCGAGCATCTCGGATGCCATGGCGCGCTCCAGGCCATGGACGCGGGCAATACCGTCTCCCACCTCCAGGACCCGGCCCACCTCCTCGACTTCGACTTCTGCCTCGTAGTTCTCAATCTGGCTCTTGAGAACCGCGGTAATTTCTTCAGGACGCAGTTTCAAAGCTTCTCACTCCCTATGTTGGCTTGGGCAAGCCTGCCTCGCAGCTGTTCCAACTTTGCCTGCAGGCTGGCATCCACGATTACATCTCCGAACCTGAGAACCAGACCGCCGAGGATGTCCTCGCGGATGGTCTCCTTGATCTCGACTTTCTTGCCGGTCGCTTCCTCGATACGCTTCCGAATGTTAGCCCTGGTCGTCTCCGGCAGCTCGATCGCCGCCGTGACCTCGACCTCCACCACCTGCTGTTCCTTTTTTAGCAAACGGCGGAACTGTGCGTTCATCTCGAAGATCAGGTCCGAATGCCGCTTGTCGATCAGCAGGTTGATGCCATTGACGAAGATGCGGTCGCCTCCTTTGGTCAGCTGGGCCACGACATTCTTCTTGGTGGCCGAGTCGATCCTCGGGTTGAACATGACCGCGGTCAGCTCACGGGATGCGTACATGGCCTCCGAGAAGGACAACAGGTCCGCCGTGGTGGCTTCCAGGGTGCCGGCATCCCGCGCCGCTTCGAAAAGGGCCCGGGCATAAACATTCGATATCTGCTGTTTGCCCAAGCCTTACTTCCCTCCGGCGCCGAGCTGGTCGAAATCGACTTCTGACAGGGCTTCGTCCACCAGGCGCAGATGATCCTCTTTGTTCATGGTCTTGCCGGTGACCTTGCCGGCCGCCAGGATGGTCAGGTCAGCGACCTGATCCTTGATCTCCTGGATGGCCTTGCGGGTCTCACGCTGGATCTGCTCGCGGGCGCCGTCGACTTCCTTTTGCGCCTGCGTGCGGGCCTCGGTGACGATTTCGGATTTGGTGCTTTCGCCCACCTTGTGGGCGCGTTCGATGATCTCCTCGGCCTCGTTCCTGGCCGAAGCGATGCTCTCACGATACTCCGCCAGCATGTGCTCGGCCTCGCGGCGCGTATCTTCAGCAGCCTTGATGCTCTCCTGGATGGAGTCGCGGCGCGCGTCGATCATGTTCTGTAAGGGACCGAAGGCGAACTTCCTCAAAAACAGGAAGAGCAGGACGAAGGTCACCAGGGTCCATATAACTAGTCCGGGTTCAGGATTTATCATCTTGTTCTAGTAAGCACCTCCCGAAGCGGTCGCTTGCCGGAGGGCTGCGGTACAAAAACTGGCACTGCGGCCCGCATCGGCTGGCAATTTGCCCGACCGTTCTTATTTAGCGACAAAGATAAGCAGAATGGAGACAACCAGGGCGTACAGGGCGACCGCCTCGGTCACACCAA
>JAENWV010000099.1 GCA_016650015.1 Thermoleophilia bacterium
CAATTGGGTTGCTGATCGGTTAGCGTTATCAGATGAAGCGAAAGATTCCAACACTAATGAATGCCAATCACGATCGGGTCTAAACGACAATTTAATTTCTCTCCGCCAGTCAGTACGATCACCGAAAAGCCCCGATGGAAGTAGCGGAATACTGCTGGGGAGTTTCGAGAGGCGTGGTTGTTTCCAGAATAATCAAACCGGGACATCTGAACCGGCTTAATTCTTCTTAACTTGTACTTATGAATGCCAGGGTAGAAAATACCGGAAGATGATTGCTGGTTCAGAGGAAGGTCCTCAAAGGGAATTTCAGTCCGGGGCATAAAAAAATGGTAGCGGGGGCAGGATTTGAACCTGCGACCTTCGGGTTATGAGCCCGACGAGCTACCAGACTGCTCCACCCCGCGTCACCGGCGTTATTATAGCACAAAGATTTTCACGCAACACATTCCCCATTTAGCTGACAATTGCTGAAATATACTTTTTTTGCAGGCAATTTTCCCATCCTTTAGGGATTCGTTCAGAATCCGATAGGGATGAGTGTATGTCATGAAATATTTATCAACAAAAAGAGTGATCATTATGATGCGAATATTATTAGCCGCTTTTCTGGGGCTTCTTATACTCCTGACTCCAACAAGCCTGGCGCTGGCGGAACCCGACCCCGCCGAACAGACCCAGCAGCAGATCCAGACGATTGAAGGCCAGGCCAATGCGGTCCGGGGAGAATTAGCCAATCTGAATCTCGCGCTTGAGAAGGTGGTTGAGCATCACAATACCACCCGATTCCAGCTCGACCAGTTGACCATGCAACTCGCCGATAGCCGCCATCTCCTCGACAACGCATCAGCTCAGTATGACGCCCAGGAAAAGCTGATGTCCGACCGTCTCGAGGCGCTTTACAGAGCAGGCGAGGTCAACATGGTCAGCGTTCTGATCAATAGCAACAGCCTGAGTGACTTTTACGAACAGACACTGTATATGGCCAAGATAAGCGAGCAGGATGCGAAGCTGGAAAAGCAGTTCAAGGAAAGTGCGGACAATATCCGAACGCTGACTGATGATATCGACCAGAAGCGTTCAGAGCAGATGTCGCTCGAGCGCGAACTCAGTGACCAGAAAGAACAAATCCAGGCCGGCATCGCCGAGCGTCAAAAAAGGATCGAACAGCTCGACGGCCAGGTGCGGGAAATTTTTGCGCGGGAAGCCGAACGGGTTCGGGCGGAGCAGGCACAGGCAGCCGCCGAGGCGGCAGCCATGTTGCGGGACCTGGAGATCAGCGATGAAACCCAGGCACAGGTAGTGCAAACGACGCTGCAATACCTCGGCGTTCCTTATGTATGGGGCGGGGAGAGCCCCTCGGGGTTCGACTGTTCAGGACTGGTCAAATATGTTTACGCCCAGTATGGCGTCCAGTTGCCTCACGCATCCTCCATCCAGTTCCGGATGGGGACGCCGGTGCCCCCGGACCAGTTACAGCCCGGCGACCTCGTGTTCTTCTACGGGGCGACGGCGCCGCAGCACGTCGGCATGTATATCGGCAAGGGCAAGTATGTGGAGGCGCCCAACTTTGGTGAAGTTGTGAAAATATCAATACTCAGCTTTAACAGTGACTATGCCGGCGCCCGACGTTATCCGCTGCAGCCCAGGACCCCTGTCGGCCGATAGACAAGGCCGGCTTCTGTTTTCCGCCCGGCTGCTATAGCATATGTTGGCAAGACTCCGGCAGGGTCTTCTTTTGACACCTCATCAGTCGATCCGGGATCTTCTATCACATGACGATTGCCATTGAAATCATCGCCGTTATTGCCGCCTTCACGATTCTGGTGATGGTGGGAGTATCCATGGTTCGAAGCATCATTGACCTTGGCAGGACGGCCAAGCTGATACTGAGCCACACTCAACCAATAATCATGGCATTGACGACTCAGAGCGAAACAGCCCAGCAGAGGATCTTTTCAATTTCTGGAAACGCTGATCTTTTTCTTCGCAAATCAGACGCCATGAAAATCAGCCTGTACAGAATGATGGTCGTGATCAAAGCGTTCACCGGAGCTTCCGAAAAGCTGTCTCTGGCCATACGCAAGCTGGGCTTCTAGGCTACTTCGGTTTATCTCACTGATGGCTGGCAGTTAACCCGCCTGCCATCTTCAGGAATGGGTCACAGCTGACCAGCAGTTGCGTATAGGGATGTTGCGGCTTGTCTATCACCGAAGCGGTCGGGCCGCTTTCCACCACAACACCGCGATACATGACAATCAGCTCGCCTGTTATTTTTCTCACCAGTGGCAGGTCATGGGCTATCACCATCAATGATAGTTTTCTTGCGCTCTGAAGGCCAACAAGCAGCTCCGCCAGCTGCAACTTTGTCCGTGCGTCAAGCGCTGCCGCCGGCTCATCGCAGATCAGCAGCTCGGGGTCCAGGGCCAGCGCCCTGGCAATCACCACACGTTGAACCTCGCCTCCACTGAGCTGGTGCGGATGCCTGGCGAGCAGGTCATTCGAAAGACCCACCTCGTTTAACAACCTGCTGATTTGTTGACCTATTCCCTGTCCTTTATCAAGGCCGTGAATGCGGAAGGGCTCGGCGATAATCTTTTCAACAGTCATGCGCGGGTCGACGGAGCCGTAAGTGTCCTGCCAGACGAGCTGGACTTTACGGGCGCGTCTTCGCCGGTCTTTTCTGCCGCTACTCAACCGCTGGCCGTTGATGAGCACCCGGCCTGAAGATGGTGTCGCCAGACCAGCCGCCAGAGCTGCCAGCGTGGTTTTACCGGCGCCACTCTCGCCAATGACTCCCATTGACTGGCCGGGCAGTATCGACAGGCTGACTCCGCTCAAAGCCTGGATAGCCACGCTAGTCGCTGCCGCGGGAGCTGGAAATACTCCTCGCCGAGGATTAAAGGTCTTGCTTACATTTTCGAATTCAAGCAGGGGCAACAGCAGCATCTCCCTGAGGGTAGCCAGTGATCCAGGCGCTGATCAGACTCCTGGTGTATGGATGCCCGGGGTTTGCCAGCACCTCTGAGCACTTTCCCTGTTCAACCGTCTCGCCTTTATGTAGAACCAATACGTCATCCGCAAAGAGGGAGACCAGCGCCAGATCGTGAGATATAAAGACAATCGCCAATCCGGTTTCCTTTTGTCTTGCGGTTAACAGCGCGATAATCTGCGACTGCAATGTGACATCGAGCGAGCTTGTTGGTTCGTCAGCAATAAGAACATCTGGATCGCAGGCCAGCGCCATGGCAATCATGGCCCGTTGGCAAAGACCGCCGCTGAGCTGGTAAGCGTAGGGGGCGCCGTCAAGAATGTCTTTTGTTATTCCCACCTCGGACAGACGGCTTCGTGCCAGCTCTCTGGCCTTTTGGCGGCCTGGATCAGCATGCATCCGAATAGCTGCCGCCAGCTGATCCTCCACCCGCATGGATGGATCGAGAGCTCCCGTGCTATCCTGAAAAATCATGCCCAGACCGGCGCCGCGAACCCGGCAGTATTCTTCCTCTGAAAGCTTGAGCAGATCCGTGTTCCGAAATAATAGGCTGCCGGAAACCTGAACGCGTCTTGAGTCATGCAGACCCATGAGCGCCAGCGCCAGGCTCGATTTGCCGGCGCCGGATTCACCGACGATTCCGAGTGTTGATCCCTGACTCAGATCGAAACTGACACGGTTAACAGCCGGCCGGCTGTTAACCGTGTTCCGATGAGTTACGGTCAGGTCCAGGACTCTAAGCAACGTTTCATTCATCTCGTCTCAGGCCCCGAATTGAAAGGATCAAGAGCACGGGTCGCCGCATCGCCTAAAAGAATGAAGATCAAGACTGTGACTGTGATGGCGACGCCTGGCAGGATCACCAACCAGGGAGATTGCTCGAACATTCCCATGGATTCCGACAACATCAACCCCCAGCTGGGGTTTGGCCGCTGTACTCCGAGATTGATAAAGCTGAGTCCTGCCTCGGCGAGGATGGCGCCTCCCACAGCCATGGTGCCATATGAAACCAGTGGCGTCAGTGAATTGGGCAGCACATGACGGAAAAAAATCCTGGCGTCGCTCGCGCCCAGCACTCTGGCGGCGGCGATGTAATTCAATTTTTTGACAGAGAGAACTGATGAGCGAAAGAGCCTGGCAAAAACCGGCCAACCGAAGAAAGCTATGGCTATGAAAACATTGCGGCGGCCAGGGCCGAGTACGGCCATGATGGCGATCGCACCGAGGATAATCGGAAAAGAGAGAAAGATATCGGCCATCCGCATCAGAAAAGAGTCAACCAGGCTGCCACCGTAGGCGGCGGCGCCTCCGGCGATTATCCCGGCGAGCAGCGCCAGGCCGATGGCCACCACCCCTACCAGCAGTGACGTGCGTGAAGCCCATAGTAAGCGCGAAAGCTGGTCACGGCCATGCAAATCGGTTCCGAGAAGATGTCCGGCAGCGGGGGGCTCGGCCATATGGTCATAATCCGTTGCGATGGGGTCCTGGAGCGGCAGCAGCGGCACGCTCAAGGCGATCAAAACCAGGCCCATTACCATAAGGAGAGCGGCGACCAACAGGCGATTGGAGCTCCGTTTCGCCTGGCGGCCGGCGACGTTGCTTTCCAAAAGGGCGGAGCCAGGGGCCAGATTGGTTTCCAGATAAGTCCCCGGGCTATCCATTGACACCTTCACCAGCCCTTACCCTGGGATCAAGCCAACCGTAGATTATGTCCACACCGGTATTGACGATGACAAAAATGGTGACCAGTACCAGTACGGAACCGACGACCAGCGGCACATCGCGGGACTCGGCGGCAAAATAGGTCATCCTCCCCAGTCCCGGCCAGGAAAAAACGATCTCGGTTATCATCGCGCCGCCTAAAAGAGTACCAAAGTCGATCGCGAGCAAGGTCGCTACCGGCGCGAAACTATTTCTAAAAGCATGGCGCCACATGGCCTGACTCCTGGTAAGGCCTCTGGCCCTGGCTGCCAGTATGTATGATTTCTCCATCTCAGCCGAAAGCGATGACCTGGAAACGGCGGCTATTATAGCTGTCTGAGCCGCCGCCAGCGTGACCGCCGGCAGAATCAGATTCAGCGGATTCCAGCCGCCGGTCCCGGAGATGGGAAGTATACCCAGGCGACTGGCAAATATATATTGCAGCACCAGGCCGAGGAAAAAAACCGGCAACGCCAGAAGCACCGCGCCGCTGGCAACCGATATCGCCCGCAGACGTCTGGAGCGCCGCAGCGTCAGCAACATCCCCCAGCCGATGCCGAATACCGTTTCGAGGATTAATGCCGCCACCGTCAGATAAATGGTCGCCGGCAGGTGGTCGAGTATGATACTGCCGACGCTCCGCTTCAGTTCATACGAGGTCCCGAGATCGAGATGGGCGAGACGGGAAAAGTAAATTCCATATTGTTTCCAGAGGGGTTGATCGAGCCCCAGTTCGTGCCGGAGGGTATCCAGCGCCTCGGGAGTAGCATGATCGCCCAGGGCAACCTGGGCCGCATCCCCGGGAACCATCAGATAGATGACGAGAAAGAGCACCGTGACGGTGCCGATGAGCACTACCAGCATCTGCAGCAGGCGGTGAAGGATGAATCGGTTTGGCGGCATGTCTTTCCCGGGTCGCGCCGGTCAGCTGGAGGAGTCCCATCCAGAGAACCCCTCCAGCCGGTGACTGCTATTTATTGGATACGGTAATCTCGTTGAAGGCTATGTCTCCCAACGGCGTATGAACGAACTTCGTCACCCTTGGTGAATAGATCATCGCTTCCTGGCCGAAAGTTATCGGAACCATGGGTGCGTCTTTGAGGATAATTCTTTCCGCATCGTTGTAGAGGTTGATACTCTGACCGCTGTCAATCGCGGAACGGGCCCGGCCCAGCAAATCATCCACCTCGGGGTTGGCATACTGGAACACATCGGTGGCACCGATATTCTCCGAATCGAAGAGCGGGTAGAGGAATGAATCAATGCTGGGCGCATCGGCCTGCCAGGAAATCATGAAAAGCGACAAACCACCGCTGATCATCTGGTCGTGGAAGGCTCCTTCGTCGAGTCCGGCGATTTCCAGCTGAACCCCGATCTTCCTGAACTCGGACTGAATCGCCTGGGCGGCATCCGCCGCCGGCCCCACGCCCGGATAAGTCAACGTCATTGCCGGCAGACCGTTGCCACCCGGGTAGCCAGCCTCAGCCAGCAACTGGCTGGCCTTTTCCGGATC
>JAENWV010000175.1 GCA_016650015.1 Thermoleophilia bacterium
CTGACCGGTCAGCAGATAGAGCAGCTTCGGGAGATTGGTCCATTTGACTCTGACGCCTCTCATCCGATAAACTATCACTGCTTGTGCACCACCCTTTAATTCACGCCCAGTGAGGCTGACAAGGGAGCAATATGAGCCTTATAACAGGCAAGTTTCCCCATAGCCGCCGCTGCGAGTCCGCATCCTGGACCCGCGTGTGAGCGGCGTTTTTGTTAAGACAGTAGTTTCCGCTGACCAGCTCGGGCGCACCATCGTTCGCATTGCCCACGAGATCCTCGAGAGGGACCAGGGCCTGGGGCGGCTGGCCTTCGTCGGTATCCACACCCGCGGCGCCCATCTGGCGCATCGCCTTGCCAGGCTCATCGAGCAGTTCGCTGGCCAGGAGATCGCCGTGGGCGAACTCGATATCTCCCTCTACCGCGACGACGTCGCCGCCCGAGGCAGCCTCACCGTGCGTTCGCGGCTGGCGCAGCCGGAGATCAAGGGCACTAACCTGCCCTTCAGTATCGACGACATGACCATCGTGTTGGTCGACGATGTGCTTTTCACCGGGCGCACCATCCGCGCCGCCATCGACGCGCTCTTCGACTACGGCCGTCCGTCGTGCATCCAGCTGGCGGTGCTGGTCGACCGCGGCCACCGCGAACTGCCCATCCGGCCGGATTTTGTCGGCAAGAACCTTCCCACTTCCCAGGGTGAGCGCATCAACGTGCGGCTCTCCGAGGTTGACGGGGAGGACGAGATCGTCCTGGAAGCGACCCGCGAGGGGGTAGAGTCATGAAACGGCTGAACCGGCACGGCGGCGTGGCCATGGGTGGACTTATCAACTGGCGTCTCGAGGGGGCAGAGTAATGAACCGCAATCTGCTTTCCATCAACGACCTTTCCCGGGAGGATATCGAGTCGCTTCTGGCCACGGCGCGCGTGGACTTCCTCGACCTCTCCAAACGAGATATCAAGAAGGTGCCGACGCTTCGCGGCCGCACCGTCATAGACCTCTTCTACGAGAAAAGCACCCGCACCTCGATCTCGTTCGAGCTGGCCGGCAAGCGGCTCTCCGCGGACGTTGTCAACGTCAAGGCCGACTCCAGCGCCGTCGGCAAGGGCGAATCGCTCAAGGACACGACCCTGACCCTGAACGCCTACCGGCCGGACATCATCGTCATCCGCCATCCGCACGTAGGCGCGGCGGCCTTCGTGGCCCGCTACACCGACGCGCATGTCATCAACGCCGGCGACGGCATGGGCGAGCATCCGACCCAGTGCCTGCTTGACATCTTTTCGCTGCAGCAGGAGTTCAGGGACCTGAACGGCCTGAAGGTCGCCATCGTCGGCGACATCCTGCACAGCCGGGTGGCGCGGTCGAACATCATCGGCTTCCAGAAGATGGGGATGAAGGTGACGCTGGTGGCGCCTCCGGGGCTATTGCCGCGCGGGGTTGGGGCGCTGGGTGTGGCCAGGCAGAGAGCTGGCACACGGAGCACCGACCGGCCGGGCGGCGGCGGGAATGGCGCGGATCTCAATGTGGCGCACTCACTCGATGCGCTCGCCGATGTCGACGTCATATATCTGCTGCGGATGCAGAAGGAGCGGCATGAAGGTGGCAACTTCCTGCCTTCGCTTCGCGAATATATTGCCCGCTACCAGGTTGGCCTCAGGCACTTGAGTGGCGTCAAGAAAGTTTTACATCCCGGGCCCATCAACCGTGGAGTCGAGATCGAGGGAGCTCTGGCGGATTCACCCGAGAACCTGATCCTGCAACAGGTGGAGGCGGGCCTGGCGGTGCGGATGGCGATTATGTATCGGCTCATCGTGGACAGTGCGCTGGCGGACGCGGGAGCGGCGGCGGACGCTGAGGCTGGCGCGGCCAAACCGGCCGCGGAAGTGAAAAATATCCATGCGGTGGGATAGATGACAGCAACGATAGCCAAACGAGGTACCAAAGCTTCGCTGATCATCAGGGACGCGCGAATCGTCGATCCGGCGGCCGGGATTGACACCCGTACCGATATCCTTATTGAGAAGGGGCTGATCACCCGTATCGCCCCGGTGAAGGGCAAGGGCGGCGACGCTCAGGTGATCGACGGCGCCGGCAGGCTGCTGCTGCCCGGCTTCGTCGACCTGCACACTCACCTGCGCACTCCCGGTCGGGAGGACGAGGAGGACATGGCAAGTGGCACTGCCGCGGCCGCGGCCGGCGGTTATGTCACTATTTGCGCCATGCCCAACACCGACCCGGTAGTGGACAACGCTTCGGTTATCGCCTCGCTGACAGAGCTCGCGGAGAGCGAGGCCCGGGTCAGAGTCGCTTTCATCGGCGCTATCAGCCGCGGGCTGAAGGGCGAGCATCTCAGCGACATGTGGGATATGGCCGCGGCCGGCGCCGTGGCTTTCACCGACGATGGCCGGCCGGTGATGGACGGCGGTCTCCTGCGCTCGGCGTTCCAGGCGGCCCAAACCGTTAACCTTCCCCTTAGCCTTCACTGTGAGGACCTCGACCTGACCGGTAGGGGCTCGATGAACGAAGGCGGGGTCTCGGCGCAGTTGGGACTGGCCGGGATCCCCGGCGCGGCGGAATCAGCGGCAATCGCACGGGACCTGGAAATTGCCACCTACGAAGGGGCGCGGGTGCATATCGCCCATGTCAGTTGCGCCCGGTCACTGGCGGCGATCGAGGCGGCCCGCAAGGCCGGTGCCGCGGTTACCTGCGAGGCTGCCCCGCACCATCTGGTGCTCGTTGATGAAGAAGTACGAAGCCTCGACTCCAACTTCAAGACGAACCCGCCGCTCCGCGGCGAAGCAGACCGGCGCGCCCTGGTGGCGGCGCTGGCCGCCGGAGCGATAGATTGCATCGCCACCGACCACGCTCCCCACGCGGCGCAAGAAAAGGAGACGCCGTTCGAAGAGGCGGCCTTCGGCGTGATAGGCCTGGAGACTGCCTTCCCGGTTCTCTTTACCGAGCTGGTGCAGACCGGCGAAGTACCGCTGGATGTTCTTGTCCAGGCCATGTCATCAAATCCGGCCAGGGTCTTCGGCTTGCCGGTTCCAACCATTTCCGAAGGTGAAGAAGCCAATATCTGTCTGGTGGATGTTGATGAGGAATTCGAGATCGATCCGGGAAATTTTTTCAGCAGGTCGCGTAACACGGCCTTCGCCGGACGCCGGGTCAGAGGCAGGGTGTTGCTGACGCTGGCCGCCGGCCGCGTAGC
>JAENWV010000213.1 GCA_016650015.1 Thermoleophilia bacterium
GTGCGCGCCAGCAGCCGCAGGCAGCGGGACGTCACTATCCGCAGCACCCGGAGCGGGCTTTCCAGCGTGCGCGTTACCATCTTCAGGGTATTCAGCTCGATCAACCCGTACTTGAAGGCCAAAGATTCATTGCGAGTGACTCCGGAATGCAGGTGCCGGACTACTGCGTCTGGTTCTGTGAGGAAACGGTATCCCTGACTTACAGCGCGCACGCACCAGTCGGAGTCCTCAAAGTAGAGAAAGTATCCTTCGTAAAGCTTTCCCACCTTTTCCGGGTAAAACAGGTCGCGCCGGAGCAGACAAGCTCCAAAGCAGACGCCCGCGACCTCATCGCTATTGTCATACTGGCCCAGGTCGCACTGGCCGATGCCCCGGTTGAAGGCTGCGCCGGTGGGCGGCACTATTATACCGATCCCGTCGATAACACCACATATGGTGCTGGAGACCATTTTGGGGGCAATCCCGGCCACGCCCCCGGCGGCGCCGGTCATGGCCTCAACCATGCTTAACAGAGCGCCTTCGTTCAAAACAGCGTCGGTGTTCAGCATCAGCACGAATGGTTCTTCGATTTCCTCGAGCCCACGATTCACGGCGGCCGCGAAACCGACGTTTTGCTGCATCTCAATGATGTGTACAACAGGAAAATCGTTTCTCACCTGGCCAATGACATCATCACCTGAGGCATTATCGACCAGGATGATTCGGCAGGAGATTTCAGCATTGCTTTCAATGACGGATTTCAGGCACTGTTGGAGCATGTCCCAGGGGGACCTGTAGTTGACAATAACGCAGGCGACCAAGGCCGCCTCCGTGCTATTAACTTTCAATTCTAAAGAGCATAGTCATGATTGCTTGCTGTAGCTCCTTGTCGCAGGCGAAAAAACTGTGAAAAAATATTTGCAAATGCGCACTCCGAGAGGAGAAGCACCGAGGAGCAATCGGCTCAACGCCGGTGTTTTCGATTGCGAGAAAACGCTTTTTCCGATGTTTTACAGCCCCAAGGTGATTATATAGAATCAACCATCAAGCCGCGAACGCGGATAGTGACGAATTTCGAGGTAAGGATAATTGGTGAGTTCATCGGGTGTTGTTACCGAAGCCGCGGTTCCTGCAAGGCGGACGCGGAAGCTTAGGAAGTGGCTGACCGCTAACAAGATATTGCTAGCCCTTCTGTTGCTGGCGGCGTTGAAGTGTCTTCTCTGGTCGGTAGCCATGCCTCCGTGGCGCGCGCCTGATGAGCGTAAGCACTTCGGCTATTTAGAATATTTAAGCCGCGAGCACTCCATACCGGTTTATGGTGAGGCATTCTTCTACCCCGAAGACGCCGAGTCGGTATCGCGGACCAACTTCTATGGGGTATTGGGTTATGATAGCACCAGCGTTGACCCGCAGGTCCGTGAGGTCAACGCTGCTGCTATTCATCCGCCTTTTTATTATCTTTCGGTGCTTCCAGCCTACATGGCCTCCAGTGGCGAAACCGTCGAGACCCAGCTTTACGCTGTTAGAATATTTGGTGCTGTTTTCTTCCTTGCGCTCATCGCTGTATCCTACCGCTTCGGCATAATGTTGTTCCCTCAGGCTCCCTATCTCCAGATAGGAGTGCCATTGCTGATGATCTTTCATCCGCAACTCGGTTTTATCTCGGCAGGTGTGATTAACGACGCTCCGCTCGCATTTTTGTTTACCTATTTTCTTTACCAGCTGGTAGTTTTTGCTCAGGGTGATTTCAGCACAAGGAGGGCTGCTTTTATCGGAGTGCTGATCGGTCTGGGTATGTTGACGAAAAGCTCTTTTCTGGTTGCATATCCGATCGGGTTGATGGTGATCGCGGTGTTGTTTGTACGGAAAAAGGGGCAAAGAATTCGCCTCGCGCGGGCGGTTGGTGTGGCGCTGGCGGTATCGGTTCCAATTTTCTCCTGGTTTTACATCAGGAATTATATCCGTCTGGGTGTTTGGCAGCCGAATTACACGGAGGAGCGATATCATGCCACTGGTTTGTGGAACCTCTGGTTTGCTACCAACTTCAGGGCAGACCTTATATCCAGCTTCGTGGGGAACTTCTCCTGGTTGAGCGTTCCCCTCCCCGATAATGTTCTGTACTGGTTCAGGAGGATCTCGGAATTATCTGTATTTGGTTTGGTGGCCTCGATAATCATCGGATCCCGAAAACGTAGCTGGCAGTTAATCAAACCGTGGCTGGCACTTTTGTTTACGGTCGTTTTTGTCTTATTTGTGTTTTCGGCAGCCTATTTCGAGCTTGCATTTGGAGGGTCTCAGGGTCGTTATCTTTTTCCGGCGATTTTTCCATTCTGGTCACTGGTGCTTGTCGGCCTGGTCGGATGGCTGCCACCATCCTGGCGACCTCGAGCTACTGCCCTGATCGTATCGGTTGCAGCCGTTTTTTCCGTTTGGGCGCTCTTCTATGAATTTGTGGGGAGGGTAATATAATGGGTAAATGGAGGGGGCTGCCATCATGGTCAGCGATGGTTCTAGTCGCCGTGGTGGCCATGATTTGGCTGGCAACGACCAGTTTTCCGATTCTGGATAAAAGCCAGATTGTCAGCTCAGCGCAATTGCAGCCGGTAA
>JAENWV010000074.1 GCA_016650015.1 Thermoleophilia bacterium
TCAGCACGCCGGCGCCGAATGCCATGATACCGGCGATGGCCCTCTTGGGGAGACGGGCGAACCAGCCGGCAAGCGCCCCGATCAGCAGCGCCGAACCAGCAAGCAGACCCCATGATCCTGCTTCCAGCCAGAGTGGCAAGTCTTCTCTCCTGTCATCAACTACGACAACCAGCGCCAGCGTTGACCGTGCGCCGGCCTATTTCTGCTGCTGCGCCTGTTTGACCAGCAGGTTGAGGATCTCCTCTGCCTGGTCGAGAAAGCCGCTTCGCTCGAACGGCGACAATCCGCCGTCCGATTTATAAAGGACAAAATTTCGGCTGTCAGATTCAACAATCAGATTTTTCATCTTGCTGACCATGGCTGGTTGAACAAAGTATTCGATGATCTCCGGGCCAAAAAATTCATAGACCCTTTTTTGATCTGCGCCGTCCAGCGTGTAGGTCTTCTCGAATACCGGGTCGTCGACGACGATGCCGCCGCCTTCACCCCGTAATTTATCAAAAAGGTTGGCCTGTCCCTTGAAAAGGACGAACCCGGGCAGGAGGCCAAAAGTTGGCTGGGCCACGGCAACAGCAGAATAACGCGTAATGTGGTTTTCATTTGCCGGTCCGCTTCCCACCCCGGCCATATGTTCGTCATAACTGTAATCAAGTATTTTCCACGGTACACCGTTCCGCTCAAGTTCGAAAAGGTTGCTTAGCATTCGCCCCTGGCCTTGATGCTGGTTGAACCGGAATCCATCCAGCGAATCCATGATGGATGGTTGTGGAAGATACGTGTACACGGCGCCCATCTGGCTGGCCGCCTGGACCATCTCTTCCCTATGCTGCTTGTTCTTTTTTAGAATGAACCGGATTACCAGGAAGATGAATCCGCCAAAAAATACTAATGGAACAACAACAAGAAAAAACAGAAGCGCGAATCCAGCTAATGCTTCAGACATGAAATCCTCCATTGTGTGCAGCCATTTTGGTCTTCAGGTGTCGGTATCGGGAGTATATCCGGTAGTTCCTGGCCTGCCAATCCCGCCTCATGGATCATCCACTTTGTCAACCCGACCATTGCCATGGTGAACTGCTCAGGCTTTTGAGCTTGTTTCCGGAGGATATTGAGGCAGGCAATGCATATCGCTGTGAGGGGTTTTCTGCAACACTGAGGTTAAACCCACGCTAAACGGCAGCGGCTGTCGTATTCGTCGCCGCTATCAAAATCAGAATATATGGACAGGGAGTCATCATGCACAGGAAGAAGAATATCAGGCAGCTCGGGGACGCCAGTGAAATGCTTACCCCCGGCCTTCGCCCGCAGGGCCATGGAAGCGCATGTTCCCAAGTACGAGTTGCCCCAGGGCGAGATGCTGCCGGAGATAGAGGAGCGCTGCGTCAACATGATCGCCCGGCTTTGGAACTCACCTGACGACGAGGAGGCGGTGGGGACTTCCACCATCGGCTCCAGCGAGGCGGCCATGCTCAGCACTATCGAGCCGCATGTGGAGTATCCGGGCGGCAGCTCTCTGTACCTCGACGGCCAGGAGCGGCCCGGCGCAGGGAAAGCGTCCCTTTCCCTAGAATGAACCTGGCATGAGACTCTACACCCTCAAAGAGCTGGAAAAAGAGTTCAGCATCCCCTGGCGGTACGCCAGGCACCTGTTGCTGAAAGACCATCTTGAGTCCGTAGTCAAGGACGATCGCATTTTCGTGACCGAGGCGAGCCTTAAGGACTATCTGGCCAAGCCCCCTGAAGAGATAAAAGCAAAACGTGTTTCGTTCCTGAAGAAGATCGGCCCGGGGATCATCACCGGCGCCGCCGATGACGACCCTTCCGGGATCGGCACCTATTCGACCGTCGGCGCCCGCTTCGGGCTGGGCCTCTCATGGCTGGCGCTGTACCTGCTGCCGCTGATGACGTCGGTTCAGGAGACCTGTGCAAGGATCGGTATCGTCACGGGCAAGGGTCTGGCCGGCGCGCTCAAGAAGAAGTTCGGTAACACCACGGTCTTTATCCTGGTGATCCTGCTCCTGGTGGCCAACACGGTGAACATCGGCGCCGACATCGGCGCCATGGCTGCATCGGCCAACATGATCACCGGGATCAATTATTTCCTGGCGGCCGCCGTTTTTACCTTCGCCATAATCATGCTCGAGGTCTTTGTTTCCTATCACCGCTATGCCTACATACTCAGGTGGCTGGTTCTTTCACTGCTGGCCTACCTGCTGACGGCGTTGATCATCAAGCCGGACTGGCTCGCGGTGGCCAGGGCGGTCGTGATTCCCAGGATCGATTTTAACCTCGCTTTTCTGACGGCCAATGTCGCCATCCTCGGTACGACCATCTCGCCGTACCTTTTCTTCTGGCAAAGCTCACAGGAGATCGAGGAAGAACGGGACCGGAAAGTCTTAAGCGACCGCCATGCGGCCATCATCAACGAAGAGGTCCGGGTGATGCGCCGTGACGTGATCCGCGGGATGTCGATCGCCAACCTGGCCTTTCTTTTCATCATCATCACCACGGCGTTCGTGCTTTTCAACAACGGCATCACCGAGATCGCAACGGCGCAGCAGGCTGCTGAAGCGCTGAAGCCGCTGGCCGGCAATTTTTCCGGCCTCATCTTTACCCTGGGAATCGTCGGCACCGGCATGCTGGCGATTCCGGTGCTGGCGGGGGCTTCGGCGTACGCCATCTCGGAGGTGCTCAAATGGCGGGAGGGGCTGAGCCTCAAATTCAAAAAGGCCCACGGCTTTTACGGGATCATCATCGTTTCAACTTTCGTCGGCATGCTGATGAATTTCATCGGCGTCAATCCGATAACGGCGCTCTACTACACGGCGGTCATCAACGGCCTGGTGGCCTCGGTCCTGCTCGTCTTCATTTTCATGATCGGGAATGACCGGAAAATAATGGGGGCCCACACGAACCCGGTCTGGGTAAAGATCTTCGGATCGATAGCCACCGTTTTCATGGGGCTGAGTTCACTGGTGCTGATCGGAACGTTCATCTTTGGCATCAACAGATAGCAGGACGCATGACCTTCAACGAGATTGTGGACGGCAGCGCCCTCTTTCCAGAACGCGGGTGTGCCGGCCCACGATCTAGGGGAACGGATGCAGCCAGCCCCCGGCGTCGGTAGCGCAGACTGCCAGGTTGGCCCTGAAACGGGTAACCCCCCCCGTGGGACAAAATACTGCAATATGTAGTGGTCTGGTCGCTTGCTGGTGATCCGGTTGGCGAAGGCGATCATCCCCGCGTCGTTCGGATGGATGTTCGAATTGTCATGTAGATGGTCGATCAGCTGGTTCGGTTCGCCGCCCGGCTCCGTGGGATCAACCGATTGTTTTGTGTTTGAAAATGGTTTGCAAAAAGCCTCAAAAGCATAAAAAAGTCCTATCTTCAGGCGGAAATTGGTGGCGGGAAGGTGTAGGAATCGAACCTACCAACAACGGGGTTACCGCCGCCTACCGGTTTTGAAGAGCGTTCAGCGTCATCCCGGCTAGCACTCGATAGTACCTGTTAGCCTTTGTTAATAAGCTTTCCGGCTCATCATCTTCCCAGCTGGTAACCCTCTGTAACTGACTATCCCTGGATTTTGGTCTGCAAAATGTTTGCAAAAAAATCAGCTCTGAAATCTGTGAAACCACAATACCAGGCGAACAGCAAGAGAGCAGGATAATGCTTTGAAGCAGGCGAAACCGGCAAGACCGTTTTGCGGTAATCAGGTAAAAAAGGGGGGGAGTTAAATGTGCCCCTTTTTAGGCGAGGTTTTCAAATTGGTATCCTGATGCCTATTTCCCTCTGGAAGGTCGAAAAAGGTATAGCTATCTGATGGTTTATGTTCTTAGAATTGCCAATATGAGCTTGAGCTATCAAGGCGCAATTGACCCCTATCTCAGTTATCAGCATCAACTCTCCTTTTTATACAAGAAAAGTGTATAGCTAGATTCATATGTAATGGTCTCCAAGTCATCGTAGCTTCGCTTTACATTCTTCACAAATACGTCAAATGCTCTCTCGAAATCGCCTAAGTCGTACAAGGCTAGGGTCGAGTAATGCTTATTTTTTGTCTGCTCGTAAACTCTTGTAAAAGGCACATACCTCTTAAAAGAAAAGTCCTTCTCCTCAATTAACTTATAACCGTCGTATTTTACCAACCCTCCTAATACCTCTCTATCTAAAACCTGACTATAATCCAAGTAATCAGGGAAATGCTTACCCCAAATATGCTCTGCTTCCTGGTCTTTTGTCCGCGAATAAATAGCTAAATATCCATTCGGCTCTAAAACCCGTTTTATCTCCTCAACAGTACCCTCTATAGGTAAATGATGGAACGAGTTGAAGGTTGTAACCAGCGTGACGCTACTTGACTTCAAGCCGGTTTCATACGATGGAGCAAAAACCCAATATGAAGTATTCTTCAAAACGTCAACCCTGTTAACTGTTGCACTTCAAAGTTGAATCCACCACTTCAATTACATGAGTCAAGTGTGATTTGCCGTGATTGTGGGTAGGTATTTCCGAAAAGGTTACACGGGGGCAACCGCGGGGGAAACCGGGAATGAATCAAAGAGAAACTGCCATTACCACCAGCCCTCATTGACGATGAATGCTAAATGGCCTCTGGAGGACAATAATGCCAAAAGTTAAAGCAAAGCGCACCCTTACGAAACAATCCCGGATTAAGAAGGTTCTTACCGGTATCCAGGGGCTCGATGAGATTACCGAAGGCGGTCTGCCTCAAGGGCGGCCCACCCTTGTTTGCGGCAGTGCCGGCTGCGGAAAGACGTTGCTGTCTATGGAGTTCCTTGTTAACGGAGCCAGGGATTACGACGAGCCGGGCGTATTTATCGCCTTTGAAGAAAAGGAAGAGGAGCTCGCCGAAAACATGGAATCGCTCGGCTTCAATCTCAAGGAACTGGAAAAAAAGAAGAAGCTGGCCATCGATTATATCCTTATCGAGCGGGGCGAAGTTGAAGAGACCGGTGAATATGACCTGGGCGGCCTCTTTATCCGCATCGAATACGCCGTCAGGCAGGTCGGCGCCAGGCGAATCGTGATTGATTCCATTGAGACATTATTCTCAGGGCTCCAGAATGAAAATATTCTCAGGGCTGAACTACGCCGCCTCTTCCGCTGGCTAAAGGACAAGGGACTTACCGCGATGATTACGGCTGAGCCCGGACAAGGTACGCTTACCCGCCATGGCATTGAGGAATATGTAGCCGACTGCGTTATCCTGCTGGACCACCGCGTAACCGAGCAAACATCAACTAGACGAATGCGGATTATCAAATACCGGGGCTCCGTTCACGGAGCCAACGAGTACCCTTTCATTATCTCTGAAGAAGGAATATCCGTCCTGCCGCTTACTTCCATCGGGCGCGCCTACAAAGTATCGAGGCAGCACATCTCAACCGGCGTGCCTCGCCTGGATGCGATGATGGATGGAAAAGGCTATTTCCGTGGCAGCAGCATCCTTGTGACCGGGACGGCGGGAACCGGCAAGTCGTCTATCGCCATGCATATGGCTGACGCGACCTGCAGACGTGGCGAAAACTGCCTTTACCTCGCTTCCGATGCATCGCCCGACCAGATCGTAAGAGACGCCAAATCCATCGGCATCAATCTTGCCAAGTGGGCCAGGCAGGGGCTGCTTCGTTTCCAGAGCACCAGGCCAACCTTTTCCGGAATGGAAGCGCATCTCGTATATATCCATAAGACGGTTAACGAATTTGACCCCAAGGTGCTGGTGTTCGATCCAATATCGAGCATGGCTTCAACAAGCTCAACACTAGAGGTTCATTCGATGCTTTTGCGACTTATCGACTTTCTTAAATCAAGGGGTATCACGAACCTTTGCACGAATCTCACGACTGGTGGAAAATTCCTGGAGCAGCCAGAAGTAGACATCTCGTCTGTCATGGACACCTGGCTGCTTTTACGCGATGTTGAATACAGTGGCGAGCGCACCAGGATGCTTTCCATCCTCAAATCGAGGGGCATGGACCACTCGAACCAGATGCGCGAGTTCCTCATCACCAGCAAGGGAGTTGACTTGATCGACGCTTATCTGGGCTCCGGCCTGGTATTGACAGGCGCCGCACGTACGGTCCAGGAGATGAAGGAACGGGAAGAAGCCCTCCTGCGGGCCCAGGAAACAAAGCGGCTGGAACGGGAGATTGAGCGCAATCGCAAGAGCACCGAAGCAAAGATCAATGCACTTCGTATTGAGCTGGAATCCAGGGAGGAGGAGGTCAAGACCCTGATCCAGCATCAGATCACAAATGAGAAAATTTTGACCAACGATCGCGAGATTATGGGTGGCATGCGAAAAGCAGACTCACGATAGGGCTTCGGCGGCCAGGGGAAAAGAATAGGGAGTTGCCATGAAGAGTGAACCTGAAGAGAGCTGGAAGCTGCGACTTTATGTGTCGGGGGAGACTCTAAATTCCAGAGCGGCGCTTAAAAATCTCAAAAAGATTTGTGAAGAGCATCAGGAACACAAGTTTATCATCGAAGTAATCGACCTTTTAAAGAATCCTGAGCTTGCCAGGGGTGACCAGATAATTGCGGTGCCAACGCTGGTGCGGCAATTGCCGCCGCCAATAAGAAAGATAATCGGCGACCTGTCAAATACAGAAAAGGTTCTGATAGGCTTGGACATAATCCCGTTACCTGTCAGATGAGCTTGACCAAAAATGAAAATTATGTGCTCGAGCTTTATGTGACAGGCATGACTGCAAGGTCGACGCGTGCCATTTTGAATATCACGAAACTATTGAACGAACATTTGCCAGGCCGTTACGAGCTGGAAGTAATAGATCTGTTTCAGCAGCCTTCGCTTGAGAAGAGTGAGCAGATAATCGTTACTCCGACACTGATTAAGAAATTGCCTTTGCCGATCCGCAAGTTCGTCGGCGACATGTCTGATGCAGAGCAAATCATCGTCGGCCTCGACCTGAAGCCAAAGGCCCCTGAGTGATGGAAAAAGAAAGTACAAGGGAAGAGCTTCTGTCTGAGATCGAGGAACTGAGGCCCCGCCTTGCCGAGGCGGAAGAGATCATAGGCAAGATTCAGAAAGGTGAAGTCGATGCCCTGGTCGTCTCCGGGGAGGACGCGCCGGAACTCTATTTGATCCAGGGTGCGGAGCGGCCCTACCGCATCCTGGTTGAGTCGATGAACGAGGGAGCAATAAGTCTGACAGCCGAAGGTGTGATTCTTTACGCCAATAAATCATTTGTCGATATGACAGACGCGCCATCCAGCAGTAAGCTCGTGGGCACTTACTTCAGGGACCTTGTAGCTGATGAAGATAATGACAGCTTCGGCCGTCTTTGGAAGAATATCCTGGAGGAAGCCTTCATTACCGATTTACAGCTATCAGTCGCCGGCGCGAAAATTCCCGTCCACATGTCATTTAGCCCCAGCATGCTTGACGATCAGCCGACGGTTTTTGCCGTAATCACTGACATATCAGAGCGCAAGCAGGCGGAGGAAAACCGTAATAGTTTGCTGGATCAGTTGTCACA
>JAENWV010000136.1 GCA_016650015.1 Thermoleophilia bacterium
AAGTCGCGGTAGGCGCTGATCAGGGCGATCAGGCTGGTAATGCCCAGGGCCACGATGACCACCAGCGCGATGGTCTGGGGCAGCGAAGTCCGTATGTCCCTCAGGGTTTTACGCAGCAGGTTGCGGTACACAGCTCACCAGGCCAGATCGGAGACGTCACTGGGCTGATCGTTCTCCTCAATGAGATCTATGGCTCCATTGCGCAGATGGATGACCCGGTTGGCGATGGCGCTGATGGCGGTGTTGTGGGTCACCAGCACGACCGTTGCATTCTTTTCCTGGTTCATGCGCTGCACCACCCCCAGCACTTTCTGACCGGTGTCGGCGTCGAGGTTGCCGGTGGGCTCGTCGCAGAGAAGCAGTCCGGCTTGATTGGCAAAAGCCCGGGCGATGGCCACCCGCTGCTGCTCGCCGCCGGAGAGCTGGGCGGGAAAGTGGTTGCAGCGGTCCTCGAGCCCGACCATGCTGAGCAGTCCGGCGGAGCGGGCCCGCAGGGAGCCGTCACCCTCCACCAGTGCCAGGGAAAGCTCGATGTTCTCGCAGGCGCTCAGCGTGGGAATCAGATTGAAGAACTGAAAAACGAATCCCACCTGGCGGCGGCGATAAAGTGTAAGCGCTTTTTCGTCCAGCGCGGAGATTTCTTCTCCGTGCACGAAGATGCGGCCTGTAGTGGGTTTATCCAGACCGCCAATGAGATTGAGCATGGTCGTCTTCCCACATCCGGAGGGTCCCAGCAGGACGACGAACTCACCGGCTGTGATCTCCAGGTCAACTTTTTGAAGGGCATGGACGTTCACTTCCCCCATGCGATAATCCTTGGAAACCTTCTCCAGCTTGATCACCGCCTTCTTTGACATATCCCTCCCGATCAGGTTTTAGGAAACATCTGTTAATTATTCGACGTAGCAGAGTCTATCCCATGCATCAGTTTCTCTAACTCAAAAGCACGCCGTTCATAATACGCAGCTTTAAGTTCAATTCCCACCGGCTGCTACGATATCGGGCAAGAAAAATTCTCAACAGGTAACGGCTCCACTATCCCCGATTACTTAATGTTTCGAACGCTCGCTTCTGAGCCGGTGACAGAATGACCCGTCTGTGAAATTGATGGATTAGCTGATATCCAATACAATTCGGTTTATCAACTAAAAAGTGTCTGTTGAATAAGGAGCTATCATGAAACTTGCCCGTGTTTGTCTGTGTTTATCCATTTTGTCGGGTGTCATGATGACGGCTGTGGTTGCGGGTTGTGGGGAAAGCGCATCCATTACAACTGCACCGAGCTTATCCGTTTCATATCCAACAACTCAAGTAACGCAAACTGAAAAGCGGATTGACCCCTGTTCCCTGATTACCAAAGGCGAGGCAGAAGCCGTACTGGGTAATCCCGCAATTGAACCAAAGAGCACCTCCAGAAGCTGCACCTATCACAGCAGTGTGGATGAATTGCAACAATTTTCCGTCACGGTCGAGCAGGGCGGCAGGGGCACTTACGATACCGAGACCAAACAGAATCAGGCTTGCGGAGCCAACCCCCAGCCAGTTCCGAGCCTGGGAAACTATGCCTGCTCTGCGAACAATACAGTCATGTTCCTGAAAAAGGATCTTGTCATAGTGATCATGGGCGTTGGCACCTTCGATCAGAACAGTTTCATCGGTCTGGGCGAAAAAGCCGCAAACCGTATTCCCTAGCAATCCTTTTTGCTTGTGCTATTTGAATGACCATCGGTGTTTTGTAAAAAGTAAGTTCAATTCCCACTGTCTGTCAGGATTTCGCGGAACAAAAAAATGCCTCGAACAAGGCATTTTCAGTGGGCAAAATAATGGTGCAGACGGTGTAACGCTATTCGAACTCTGAGCTTAATATTTTGTGTCGGATGGAGAGAGCTGTAATAAGGGTTCAGTTACAATACCCTAGCCGAATTGCGGTTGAGTAATTATCAGAAGCATTAATGTTACCAGCCAAAAAGAAACAAAAAACGAACGGCATTGCCAGAACCCAGTATACATTCGTGGCTAGCCCCCTGGATTTGATACCACTTTGAAAGTTACTATTTGTCGGTATCAACAGGAGGCAGCAAATGAAAAAGAAACGATTCACCGAAGAGCAGATCGTCCGCATCTTACGAGAAGCAGAGACGGTCGGCAACGCCAGTGAAGTCTGCCGCCGGGAGAACATCGCCTCGCAGACCTTCTACAACTGGAAGCGCAAGTACGGCGGCATGCAAGTATCCGATGTCGCTCGCTTAAAGGCGCTGGAGAAAGAGAACGGCCAGCTGAAGAAGATCGTGGCCGACCTCACCCTCGACAACAGCATGCTCAAAGAGGTCGTCTCAAAAAAGTGGTAGGCCTGGCAGCGAAAAGAAAAGCGGCCCAGCACCTGGAGCAGACTTTCGCGGTAAGCGAAAGAAGAGCCTGCCAGGTGATATCGCTCAGCCGCGCCAGCAAGCGACGCTGTCCAGGCGCTGATAAAGAAGCACAGCTTGTAAAACACATCTGGGAGCTTTCCCAGAAATATCCGCGTTTCGGCTACCGCAAGATCCACTGGCGGCTAAAGGCCGCAGGCGAAAAAGTCGGCAGGGAGCGTGTCCGGCTCATCCGCCGGCGCGAGGGCCTTAAGGTAGTAAGAAAACAGCGCCGGCGCCGGGCTCTGGGCGCAAGCACTGGCGTCGTCACCAAAGCCGAGTACCCCAATCACGTCTGGTGCTACGATTTCGTCTCGGATCAGTCCACCGATGGCAAGACGCTAAAATTCCTGACCGTCACCGATGAGTTCACCCGCCGCAGCCTGCGCATCTGTTGCGGCCGATCGATCACTTCCGGCGACGTTATCCGGATCCTGGATGAGCTCTTTGCACTATATGGCGCGCCGGACTATATCCGCAGTGACAATGGCCCCGAGTTTATCGCCAAGGCTCTTCAGAAATGGCTCGGTGAACGCAAAACAGGCACGATTTATATTGATCCCGGCTGTCCCTGGCAAAATCCGTACAACGAGAGTTTCAACGGTGTATTCCGCGACGGCTGTTTAAACCGCTGGCTGTTTACCAGCGTCAGAGAAGCGCAGGAGCTGACTGACGCCTGGCTTTATGAATACAATCATGAACGCCCGCATGGATCACTCGGCGGGCTGACACCGTCTGAGTTCGAGCAGCAGCATTGGCAAAGCAGCAGAAGTGTTATAGAAAAGAAGTGTCCGGTGTAAACTTCGGATTGGTATCAAGATCTTGGGCTGGTCATTCGAACTTCTCATTTGGGGATAGAAATGGTTGAGCAACAGCCAGTGAATAGTGGCCAGCACCAGCAGGATCGGACCGAAATTCACCAAGAAACGTATATACCAGGCCGAAATTGTCGGGTAGAGTATTAGGAGTGAATAAATATAAGCAACACTCATCCCCAGCAGAATAATCAGCCAGATACTATTATAAAGCGGTCGCTTGATGGATAGCTGTGCCACTATTTATAAGACCTATGAGAGCGGTCCTGGGTACCAATAATCATGCCCGCCATCATCTTGGCAATAGATGCAGGTTGTTGTTGTGAATTGTGAGACGCCTATCGGCATATGGTATTTCAGAGTAACGTTTACGAACGCACCCGCGGCAAGATCGCCTAAAATCTCGGGCAGCTTGGTCGTCTTCCCACATACGGAGGGTCCCAGCAGGAAGACGAACTCTCCTGCCGTTATTTCAAAATCGATGTTGCGCAGGGCGTGGACTGTCACTTCTCCAATGCGATAGTCCTTGGACACGCCCTGAAGTCTGATCAGTCCCTGTTCTGGCATGATCCTCCCACAATTAGTTCAGGTCATGAGAGACTACATCAATAAATATTCGTCAGAGGTAACGGCCTTTCCTTACAAATAAACACATACCCCGTAATCTGTTTTGCTATCAGGCAGCCGGCTGTGCCACGGCTTCAGGGGAGGTTCACCATGCTGGAAGTGATGGAACAAAGCCAGGGCAAAGTATTGGGTTTCAAGGCGATCGGCACCATCAGGCCCACCGACTACGACGAGCTGGCGCCCATGCTCGAGGACCTGATCAGGCGTGAAGGAACGGTGCGGTTGCTTACGGACCTGGAAGAATTCAAAAGCGAGTCCGTCAAGGCCTGGAACGCCGATTTTGAGTTCGGTCGCGGGTTTCACCGGAAGATTGAGAAACTGGCGATCGTCGTCGACAGGCACTGGGAGAAGTGGATGACGGAATTCTGTGCGCCCTTCTATTGCCGGGAGACCCGTTACTTTCACACCAATGACATGATCGCCACCTGGGACTGGCTGCGAGAATAGCGAATTTCGCGCTTGCATCCTTGACACCCGGAGCCCCCGATGGAATAATAGTTTCTATTGAAATGTTTTCATCTGTAATGATTTTCTCACGTATACTGCGCGGGAGTTCCGATCAATGAAACCGGAACAAAACAATCCTATCCTTCTGTCTCCTTCCCTCATTGCCGGGATACCTACCCAGCCCGATGAGAGCCCGGAAAACCTGGGCAACCAAACCCCTCCTATCGACCCTGAAGGCCGTCTGGATCTGAGAATCCTCGATTCGCTGCGGCGCATAATCAGGGCAATGGAGATCCATTCCAGAATGTTACTGTCCACCCATCAGGTCACCGTCCACCAGCTGGTTTGCCTGCTGCGGATCAAGGAAAACGGTCCGCTGACGGAAACAGCCCTGGCGCGAATGGTGCAGCTAAGCTCCAGTACCGTGGTGGGCATCCTGACGCGCCTGGAGGAAAAAGGCCTGGCCAAGCG
>JAENWV010000186.1 GCA_016650015.1 Thermoleophilia bacterium
ACCATCGACTCCGATGGGATCTGAAATGGTTTTACAAGATAGGCCTGGAGAACCCAGGCAACGATGATCGCCCCGAAGAATATCCCGATTACTTCGAAAAAACTGCGGACAGTACTACGAGGCATCGGTGGAACCGTAAACCTAGCGCTTCTTTTCCCGGACCTTGGCTTTCTTGCCGACTTTGCCGCGCAGGTAGTACAGCTTTGCCCGGCGGACATCGCCGATGCTCAGCACTTCGATCTTGTCGATCTTCGGAGAATGCAGCGGGAAGGTCCGCTCGACGCCGACGCCGAAGGAATGCTTGCGCACCGTGAAAGTCTCGCGCGCGCCCTCGCCCTGGCGCTTGATGACAATACCCTGGAAGACCTGGATACGGCTGCGGGTTCCCTCGATGACCTGAAAGTGGACCTTGACGGTATCCCCGGCCTTGAACTGGGGGATTTCGCGAAGCTGCTGCTTTTCAATTAATTCGATGACCTGATTCATGGCTTCTCCCTGCGGAAACGGCCGCCCTGCGCGGCCTCGCATCGCCAAAACTGGCGGTTTATTAGATCAGTAGTGCCAAGTTCGAAATTCTAGAGGTTTTTCGCGGGGAATGCAATAAAGGACCGCTACTTCAGGTTCTCCCGCCGCCACTTCTCGATCTCCGCGTGGTTCCCGCCCAGCAGCACCTCCGGTACCTTCCAGCCACGAAAGTCAGCCGGCTTCGTGTAATGGGGATATTCAAGCCGGCCGTCCAGTTCCGCTGAAAACGACTCGAAAACAGCGCTCTCCTCGCTGCCCAGCGCTCCCGGCAACCGCCGCGCCAGAGCGTCGACCAGAACCATCGCCGGCAGCTCTCCCCCGCTCACCACGTAATCGCCGATGGAGATCTCGCCGCTGACCAGATGCTCGGAGACCCGCTCGTCGAAACCTTCGTAGCGGCCGCAGAGTAGCGTGAACTCGGGCAGCCCGCTGATCTCGGTCAACAGTTTTTCATCCAGCCGCCGTCCTCGCGGCGAAAGCATATAAACCGGCCGCTCTTCCTTTACCGCTGCGCAATCGCCGCCGTACACGCCCTCCAGAGCCGTGCAGACCGCGTCCACCCGCAGCACCATGCCGGCGCCACCACCGCAGGGAGTGTCGTCAACCTGGTTGTGCTTGAGGGGGGTGTAATCGCGGTAATTATAGAGCCGCGCCGCCAGGCTGCCGGCCTGTACGGCGTTGGTTATATGCCGCTGGTCGAAGAACCAGTTGAACCATTCGGGAAAAAGCGTGAAGATATCGATCCGCATCTGGTGTCACACCACGAAACCCTCGGCGATATCGATACGCCGCGCCTCGACATCCAATGACAGGATCGCCTGTTTGATGAACGGGATAAAAATCGGTTGCCCTTCCTCCGCCGGCTCGATTTCCAGATAGGGATTGGCCTTCGGCGAATCCATGAAGCGGGAGACCGTACCCACCAGCCGCTCGCCCTCGTAAACCTCGCAGCCCTCGATCTGAAAAGCGTAGTAAGTGCCTTCCTCCAGCTCCTCCAGCTCCGCGGCCGGTATGAAGAGCGAGGCGCCGAATAACGGCTGCGCCTCGTCTTTCGAATGGATGCCCTCCAGCCTGATCAGCAGACCCCGATCCGACATCCGGCTGGATTCTATTTTCACCGGCGTACGCTCTTCTTCGCGTTTGCGGACCAGGGTAAGCTCCGCTCCGGCCGCGAAGCAATCGTCACGGTCGGTCAGTTGCCTGATCAGCATCTCGCCGGCGTTACCGTGGATGCGCTTGACCAGTCCGACCAGTATCCAGTCCGGTACGCCCTTCAATGCTCTTCGTCCTTCAAGTCGCCAGTCCGCCGGGGTCCTGCGCGTTCACCCGTTATGTACCCACGCGCTGAAACTTCGTGGTATGTGTCAGTCAACTATTTCGACGATCGCCCGTTTGCCGTTCTTGACCGCGCTGGCCTTGACGATGGTCCTTAGCGCGCGGGCGATGCGGCCCTGCTTGCCGATGACCTTGCCGATGTCGTCCTTGGCCACGGTCAGCTCCAGCACCACGGTCGTTTCCGTCTGGGTCTCCTGCACCACGACCTCGTCAGGTTTGTCTACCAGGGCCTTGGCGAGGTATTCGAGTAGCTCTTTCACTTTCTTCCTCCGTTTCCGCTTTAGAGTTGCAACTTCAGGAGATCCCCTTGATCGCCAGCAGCTTGGACACAGTGTCCGTCGGCTGGGCGCCCTTGGACAGCCACTCTTTTGCCTTGGCCTCATCAACCTCGATGAGCGATGGGTCTTCCTGCGGCGCGTAGCGACCGATGCTCTCGATCACCTTGCCGTCCCGTGGGGAGCGGGAATCGGCTACCACGATGCGATAGATCGGCTTTTTCTTGCGGCCGACCCTGCTTAAACGTATCTTTACCGACATTCAATCACCTCCTTTATCATGCTGTTCTAAAACCCGCCCTTGAGCATCTCTGGCGGGATATTAGGCATCTTCTTGCCGCTGGCGAACTGCTTCATCATCTTCTGCATCTGCTTGAAGCGGCTGATCAGCTGGTTCACGGCCTGGACGCTGGTGCCGCTGCCGGCGGCGATGCGCTTGCGGCGGCTGCCGTTGATGATCTCCGGCAGGCGGCGCTCCTCCAGGGTCATGGAGCGGATGATGGCCTCGACACGGTCGAGCTCGCGCTCGTCGATCTGCTGGTTCTTGAGCTGCTTGGGCACGCCGGGAATCATTGCCAGCATGCCGGCCAGCGGACCCATCTTGCGCATGCTCTGCATCTGGTCGAGAAAATCATCGAAGGTGAACTGCGCCTTGCGGAGCTTCTGCTCCAGCTCATACGCTTTCTTTTCGTCTACCGTCGACTGGGCCTTCTCGATCAGGGTCATGACATCGCCCATGCCGAGGATACGGCCCGCCATGCGGTCCGGGTGGAAATAATCAAAAGAATCGAGTTTCTCGCCGGTGGAGGCGAACTTGATCGGCTTGCCAGTGACGGCCTTCACCGAGAGCGCGGCGCCGCCGCGGGCGTCGCCGTCGAGCTTGGTGAGAATAACG
>JAENWV010000059.1 GCA_016650015.1 Thermoleophilia bacterium
CATGATTTGCTCCGTTTTCTGCAACTTGGCAGGGCAGGGGAAAATATATCAAATTTCAGGGAAACTTTTATTAAATACAGGTTAAAAAATCAGAGGGAAAAACCGCGCCGAAAGCTGCAAGTTACCGGTCTCTACATGAACCGCTCGAAGCGCTCCCTTTGCGCCCCGCAGATGGGGCATTTTTCCGGCGGCTGGTCGCGTCCGCAGAGATAGCCGCAGACACGGCAGCGCCAGACGGGTTTGCTCAGGCCGGCGTGGACGGGGGCGCCACCGGTTTCGGCCCGGGCCTTAGCCCGTTCCTCTGGCGACGGCCGCCGCTCCGGAATCGGTGAAACAGCTTTCTCGCCGCTGAGAACATCGCCGGAAACGTAGAGGGCGCAGTAGCACATGCCGTACTCGTCGAGGTCGGGGTCACGGTAGTCGCACGGGCAGATGATGTCCAGATCCTCCTCGATATCCCCTGAAGCCAGCCGGCAGGGACAGGAGGGGTAGCTGTTACGCCTTTGATTGACGATCAGCCCGCGGATGAGATCCCTGGTCATATCCTCGTCCGGGTTGAGGTGATAACCCGAACTCTCCACATCATGCTTCAGACGATCAAGATATTTCTGGAGATCTTCGCCGCTGACTTCTTCGATGGATTTGCTCATTTCAACATCCGTTCTATCTGGCCGTCTGCAACTCGGCCTGCAATTCATCGGGGTTGTACCCGATGATACATTTATCGTTGTTGATGACAACCGTCGGGAAGGTACAGTCCGGGTTCCATTTCTTGATATCTTCAGTGACCTCTTCCCTCTCCTGTTTTTCCAGAAGGTCTACATCGATCATGTCGTAGGCCACCCCGAGATCACCCAGCAGTTGCCTGGTCTTACGGCACCACATGCAGGTGCTGAGCGCATAAAGCATGATCCGACCCCGGTCATCGCCATCGATATGCTTGAGGTTATGATCTGCCATTGCATGGCTCCTTTTTCAGATATCGGACCAGGCGTAGCGCCCGTCATTCTAATCATTACCGTTTTGCAGCGCAGGTTAAACTTATGGCCCCTACCCCTTATTGGCGCCGACATCTTTACCTATCCGTCGAGGGGAAGGGAATCGTCTGCCGGTGGCTCCTCGGTCTCGGGCAGACCCTTGATGTCTCGGCGCGTCAGGTAGCGGCTGTAGTTTTCCTGCAGAGCCTCGAGCAGGTGTGGCATGAACTCATGGCTGATCATGATCCGCGCCACGACCACAGCCGGGATGTTCCCTGAAGGGTCCTGCCCGGCGAAATCGGCGTTGGCGAAATCGATGGAGAATTCAAACTCGGAATGGTTCACCCGGGCCATATTGGCGTAGACGCCGCGCTGGATATCCGCGGGCACCTGGACTTTCACCTGGGGCCCCTGGGACCCGTCATTGCCGCTGTCATCGGACATGATTGCCTCCTGCGATGGTCGATTGGCATGCCTGTAGCGTGTCTTTCGCAACTACAATATCAGTAACGCGGACAAGAATGTGTCTTTTAGCCGGGAGTTTATGGTCCGCAAACAGGACTTACAGAAGCGAATTTATCGGATTTCTAAAGGATACAATCTGGGAGTCGATAAAAGTGTTGAAAGACCCACAAACAGGACAGGAGGCGAACGCCTCCGCCCTAAAAGGGAGCCCGTAGGTTGTGAGTTTAGCCTCCCCCCACCTACGGGCTCATCTTTTTCCAAAAATCCTCTCTTTACAAACCTCTTACCTTCACTGCTTGTCGCTCTTCCCGTCAAAAGTTATAATTGAGCGACATTGGCGGAATGCCGCAAGCCCCCTCCAGATTTTACCATCTTCACTGCTGACCGAGAGGAAACAGGGCTTTTGCGGCTTTGAGGGAGAAAACTGGTGACCAAGAACAATACCGACGTGGCGGTGATCGGCGCGGGGCCGGCCGGTCTGAGCGCCGCGTTTGTTTTAAGTGAAAATCATAAGGATGTCGTCGTCCTGGAGATGAGCGACCAGGTCGGCGGCATTTCACGCACTATCGAACGGGACGGCTTTCGCTTCGACATCGGCGGGCACCGTTTTTTCACCAAGGACGAGGAAGTCGACCAGTTTTTCAAGGATATCCTGGGCGAGGAGGCCATCTGGGTCCAGCGCTCCAGCAAGATCTATTACCTCGGCAAGTACTTCGATTATCCCCTGAAGCCCGCCAACGCGATTTTTGGCATGGGTGTGGGCACTACCGCCAGGTGCCTCGCTGATTACGGTTACGTCAAGATCAGAAACGTATTCGGCAAGCCCGAGATCGTTTCCCTGGAAGACTGGGTCAGCAATGAATTCGGCCGCGAACTCTTCAAGCTGTTCTTCAAGAATTATACCGAGAAGGTCTGGGGCATCGACTGCAGCCAGATCGAAGCCGAGTGGGCGGCGCAGCGAATCAAGGGACTGTCGCTGAGAGTGGCGGTCAAGGACGCGCTGTTCCCGCAGAAGAACGGCAAGGTCGCCACGCTGATCGACAAGTTCCTCTATCCGCGACTGGGCATCGGACGCATTAGCGAAAGGTTAGCCGAGGATGTGGAAAAACTGGGCAATGAGGTGCTGATGCAATCCCGGGTGACAGCCGTGAACCATGATGCCGGGCAGATAACTTCGCTGGACGTGGAATCCGGCGAAGGCTCTTATCAGCTCGAGGTGGAAAGCCTCTGTTCGAGCATGCCGCTCACGGAACTGGTGCTGGCAATGAGGCCCGAGGCGCCTGTGGAAGTGGTAGAGGCCGTGCACAAGTTGCGCTACCGCGACCTCGTTACGGTCAACCTGATGATCGACAAACCCGAGGTCACGGACCAGACCTGGATTTATATCCACGATCCATCGTTCAAGCTGGGCCGCATCCACGAGCCGAGGAACTGGAGTTCCGCCATGGCGCCCGAGGGCAAGAGCTCCATTGTCGCCGAGTATTTCTGTTTCGAGGGCGACGACATCTGGAACACGGACGACCAGGCGCTGATCGACCTGACGGTAGACGACCTGGGCCGGCGTTTGGGCTTTCTCAATAAGGAAGAGGTGATCGGCGGCTTTGTCGTGCGGGTGCCGAAGGCCTATCCCATGTATGAGCTCGGCTACGAGGGACCGCTGAATATCATCCGCGACTACATTAGTAGCTTCGACAACCTGGAGATCGTCGGCCGTTATGGCACCTACAAATATAACAACATGGATCACTCCATGAAGACCGGTATCCTGGCGGCCCGGAACATCCTCGGTGAGTCACATGACGTCTGGGATGTCAACGCGGAGAAGGAATATCATGAAGAAAAGGTCCTGGAGAAATAACTCGATCCTAAGGGACATTGTTAAACTTTAGAAACTAACTGGGATGATGATGGGAATCGAAATCCGGCGAAAGCCGGTTTTTTATTGCTTAAGGTGATACGGCTGTCGGCGTGATTATCAGGATGCAGGTTTGCGCGCCAGCGTGATGATAGTGAGGCCATAAGGCAGGTTGACCTTCCTGATCATTCCCCTTTCCGCTTCCAGGACCGAACGCAGCAGGTAATTCACCGGTCCCGGCAACGGTTTGAGGTCGGACCGGGACTCTTCTGGCTCCACTTTCGAAGGCGGATGCAGCACCTTGCTGGCCAGCCTCACCGCCGCCATCAATGGGAAGAGCACGGTGTTGGCGCTGGTCATCCTCTCAATTTCGAATCCAGCATCTGACAGGAGGGTATGCAGTCTGCCACCGGTGTAGCGCCGCACGGCCCCCTGGGAGATGTCGTGCTGGCTGCGAAGGACCGGATAAGCCTGCTCGGAGATGTAGTAGTAGCCGCCGGGTTTCAGCACCCGGAACGCCTCGCGGATGCCGGCGGCGTCGTCCGGCAGGTTCTGCAGCACCTCGCAGCAGATTGCGTGGGTGAAAGTTCCGGTTTCAAATGGGAGAGCGGTGGCGTCACCGGTCTGGACGTTTTCGAGACCCCGCTTCCGACAGAGCTCGATCGCCCGCAGGTGCATGTCGATGCCCCAGACCTCGCTGTAACGGCTCAGCAGCTGCATCTTGGCGCCGGTGCCGCAACCGATGTCGAGCAGCTTCGCGCCGGGCTCGAAGGTCGGGCAGAGGATCTGGTCCATGATCGCCATCATGCCGGTGTGCCACCAGTAGGTGGTCTCCAGGTTATACATGATGTCGTACTCGCGCGGCTGCATGAGTGGAATCGTAGCGGTTCGCGGAAGGTGAGGCAAACTATTCAGGAAACGCCGCCGGTTTGGCCCTATCCCTGGTCTTTCCACGGAAGCCGCTGTCTGTTTGACTTTATCCCGCGTCCTTTCTAACATCATCAACTTAACTGGCTGCAACCAGTTCCTTCGCTGGATTCGTCATCGCAGCTTCACTAACGAGGTTTTTCCGATGCTAAAGTCCGTGCTCAGGTCCTTTACCGCAAGCCGGGCGCTGGTGGTACTTTTTGCCGCCCTGGGCTATTTTCTTCTACCCTCCATCCATGAGGGAATTGCCGCACCCCTGACCGAGGGAGCGCCGTGGTATCTTTCCATCTGGTACCAGTGGGACGCCAACTGGTACATGTCAATAGTTACCGACGGTTACCAGTGGGTTGCCGGCGACCAGTCCAACGTCGCCTTTTTTCCGCTTTACCCCCTGACGGTTAGGTTGGCTGGCTGGCTGCTGGGTGGACATTACCTGTTGGCGGCGATTCTTTTATCGTCGGTGTACATGATCGGCGGCCTGGTCTTTTTCTACCGGCTGGTTCGGGATGATTACGGCGATGATCTGGCCCGGCGCGCCGTCTGGCTGCTCGCCATTTTTCCCACCTCGGTTTTCTTTACCACCATGTACACAGAATCCCTGTTCCTGATGACCAGCGTCGGCGCTTTTTACTATGCCCGTCGCGGCCGCTGGGCGATGGCCGGAATCTGGGGGATGGCGGCCTCGCTTACCCGGGTGACCGGGCTGTTGCTGATCCTGCCGCTGCTCTGGGAGTATCTGTCGCAGCAAAACTTCTCTTTCAGGAAAGTCAGGCCGTCGGTTCTCTGGCTGATGCTGGTGCCTGGGGGCATAGTCGTTTATATGGTTTATCTCTATCTGCGGTTTGAACGGCCCCTGGCTTTCGTCGAAACCCAGGCCGCAGGCTGGGGACACGAGCTGACTACGCTTTGGGGCAGCATCCCCCATGACATTTCTTTTCTTACTGACCAGGGGGAATTGTGGGTGATCTATGAGCTGGCGGCGACCGCACTGCTTCTGGCGCTGACGATCGTTGCTGCCAAAAAGCTGCCGGCGTCGTATACTTTTTACATGATCCTGAGCCTGCTACTACCGCTCTCCGGCGGCACGAACAAGTCCATGAGCCGCTATCTGCTGGTTGTTTTTCCCTTGTTCATCCTGCTGGCGAAGTTCTCCAGGAAACGACGGGTGTATATCGCCATGTCCGCGGTCTCTATTTTGCTGCTGGCGTTTTCGACGGCAGCCTTTGTGACCGGGAGGTGGGTAGCCTGAGGCTGTTGAGGTCAATAACCGGGAAAAACAGCGGGTCTTTGGTGACATCCGGGGCGTCATCGCCTGACCGTGTATTTCCGGCCACACGGGAGCACCGGGTTATATTTGTTCTCTGGCTGGTGTTGCTGGCCCAGGGGGTTATCTTCGCGTTTATCCAGCCGGTCTGGAGCCGGGTCGACGAGGCCCAGCATTTCCACTATGTGCAATATCTGGCGGAGAATCGTTCGCTGCCGGTGGAGGGGCAGACATTCGTTTCTCCGGAAGTGGTAAATGTATCGGTGAAGGCCGACCAGTGGGGCTGGCGGCCCGTGGGAGCGCTCTCGACGCCGGCTTACCTCGATCCTTCATTCTGGCAGAAGGTTCCGGAGGAGCTGGACGACCAGGATCGGGAGAAATGGGTGCGGCGTAACCTCTGGCGCTTCAATTACGAGGCCATGCAACCTCCGGTCTACTATGCGGTCAATGCGCCGGTCTATGCGGCGCTGCCCGGCGATTCTTTTGTGAAGCTTTATGGCCTGCGTCTGCTGGCGGCGATGCTGGCCTCGGCCATGGTGCCCCTGACCTGGCTGACGGCGAGGGAGACGCTCCCGGATAACCGGCTGGTCGTCTACGGCGCACCGGTGGCGATGCTGTTGACCCAGGGGTATGCCCTCAACATGTCACAGATCACCAACGACGCCCTGGTGGTTCCGCTGGCGGCCGCAGCCGTTTTGCTGCTCCTGCGGCTGGTGTCACGGGGGCTCAGCTGGCGGCGGAGCCTGGTCGTCGGCCTGGTCATCGGCGCCAGCCTTTTGACCAAGTTGACGACGATCTTTCTGCTGCCGGTGGCGTTGGCGGCGTTGTTGTTGCCGGTCTACTACCGGCGGGAAAAACCGGGGCGGGCGCTTGCCCAGGCAGGAATTGTTTTCGGGGCCGCGGCGGCGATCATGGCGCCCTGGCTGGCGCATAACTTCGCGGTATACGGCGACGCCACCGGGGCAAGCGCGGCGCGGCCGCTGATGTCCTCCTTTTTCAATTCACCGCTGGAGGGCCTGGGTTCGCTGCGGCTCGACGAGCTGCTGCCGACTTTCTGGTTCGGTGAGCCCGTCTTCCCCTTTGCTTTCTGGACCTATGCCTGGCTGGCGGCGGGTACGGCAATGGCCGTGGCGTTTATCGGCGTGCTTTACTTTTTTGTCGGGACGGATGACGCAGCGGGGAACAGGGATTTCGCCGGGACGGACGACGTCGCAGAGACCACAGATTTTTCAGGGTCTGATGATTTGGGGGATGAAGCCTCTTCTGGCGCTGGCGCCGCCGGCAGCGGCAGGCTGTCGGAGGCCCGGTTACGGGTGAATTTCGTAACGGCGGCGTTCGTCATCGGCGTGGCGGTCAACCTGTTCATACCATTCGGTTCCGGTATCGGCGGCGTTCCCGGCCGTTATTTTTATACGCTGCTTCCTGTCGGCTGCTTCCTGCTTATTTTCGGCATCGACCGGCTTCTGCGCCGCAGGCGCGCGCTGTTTTTTGCCGAGGTGCTGCTCGTCTGGATGCTGGTCTGGGAGTCGCTAAACTTCCTGGCGTATATCCGGAACCTTTGATGGCGTCGCCCGTACTCCTGGGAGTCGATGTCGGCGGTACTTTCACCGACGCGGTGTTGGCCGCCGGCGGCTCGCTTTACCGGGCCAAACTTCCCACGACCGCTGATCAATCCGAGGGTGTGCTGGCCGCCGCGCTTCAGGTTCTGGCCAGGGCGGGCCTGGCTCCGGATGAGGTTACCGGCTTTTCCCATGGCATGACCACGGCTACGAACGCCTTGCTGGAGCGCAAGGGAGCGCGGACCGCTTCGGTGACGACCGCCGGTTTCCGGGACATCCTCGAGATCGGGCGGCAGAACCGGCCGCGGCTTTACGACCTCTGCCCGCAGAGGCCGGAGCCGCTGGTCCCCGGCGAGGCGAGGCTGACTGTGGATGAGCGGGTGGCTCCGGAGGGGGAGGTCCGGCCGCTGGACGCTACGGAGATGGAGCGGGTGGCATCCGAGCTGCGGCTTCTTTGGCAGCCGGACGAATCATCAGACCTTGGCAGACCTCCGCGGGCAGGCAAGCCCGGTCGGCGCGGTGAACCGGAAGAGACCGGCCTGGAGGCCGTGGCCGTCTGTCTCTTGTTTTCTTTCCTCGATCCTTCCCACGAGCAGGCGCTGGCAGAGGTGCTGCGGCGCGAGCTTCCCGGCGTGCAGATTTCGATCTCCAGCGAGGTTTTGCCCCAGTTTCGCGAATACGAGCGCTTCAGCACCACGGCGGTAGACGCATATCTGACGCCGGTGGTTGCCCGTTACCTGGGGAGGCTGGGAGAAGAAATCGCGGCGACGGGCCTGCCGGCGCCCTTGATCATGCAGTCCAGCGGCGGGATGCTGCCGCTGGCCGATGCTGAGACCAGTGCGGCTCCGCTTCTGCTATCCGGGCCCGCGGCGGGTGTGGTGGGGGCGGTGTTTGCCGGCGGCCGCAGCGGAGTTGACGATTTGATTGCCTTTGACATGGGCGGTACCAGCACCGACGTCACCCTGGTGCGCGGCGGGGCCGCCGAGACGACCACCGGCCAGGAGATCGGCGGATCGCCGGTGGCGCTCCCCATGGTGGATATCCATACGATCGGCGCCGGTGGTGGATCGATCGCCTGGATCGACGCCGGCGGCGCTTTGCGGGTCGGCTCTGAAAGTGCCGGCGCCGAGCCCGGGCCGGCCTGTTATGGCAAGGGCGGCGAGCAGGCCACCGTGACCGATGCCAATCTGTTTCTGGGTTACCTCGGTGATCGGCTGGGCGGCGAAGGGCTGACCCTGCGCCGGGATCTGGCGGAAAAGTCATTGGCCAGGATAGCCCGTCTGCTGAAGACAAGCCTGGAGGAGGCTGCCTTGGGAATACGCCGGGTGGCCAACGCCGAGATGGTCAAGGCGCTACGGGTTATCAGCGTCGAGCGCGGTCACGATCCCCGGCGCTTCGTTCTGGTGGCGTTCGGTGGCGCCGGGCCGATGCACGGGGTCGACCTGGCGGCTGAGCTGAGCATCGGCCGGGTGCTCATACCGGACAGTTGCGGCGTGCTTTCGGCGCTGGGGCTGGTCGTCGGCGATCAGCGCCGGGACTGGGTGAGGACCGTCTATACAGCAGGAGAATGGGATGACCGCTTCTTGCGGGAAGCCTATGCGCGGCTGGAAGCCGACGCGCGGGAGGCCATGGGACAAGCGTCAGGCACGCATTTTATTCGCCGCGCTGATCTGCGTTACCGTGGCCAGTCACATGAGCTGACGGTGAAGGTCGGAGAAAATATTTCCCGCG
>JAENWV010000204.1 GCA_016650015.1 Thermoleophilia bacterium
ACCAGCCTGATCGCCCTGATCAGCGCCTACCGCGACTTAAGCACCTCCTATAATCACACCTATGACCAGCTGCATTTTGAGGACGCCGATTTTGCCATCAACCGGTCTCCGGCGGCGGTAGCGGGCCAGGTGGCGGCGGTCGACGGCGTAGCGGCTACGACCGGCCGCCTCGTTGTCGATGCAGGCATGCAGCTGCCTCCGGGAGCGGATTCCGGCGCCGGCAGCCAGATCCGTTCGCGCCTGATCGGCATCCCCTCCGACCACCACCCAGAAGTCAATGACCTGCTGGTTCTTAAAGGAAACTATTTGCCGGCGGAGGGCGGCGCGACAGTATTGCTGGAATCCCATTTCGCTGATGTCTACGGCCTGGGGCCGGGGGACATGGTAAGCCCCCTGATTGACGGCCGCGCGGTGCCGCTGAAAGTGGCGGGCACGGCCGCCAGTCCGGAATACCTCATAGTAAGTCCCAGCAGGCAGGAGGTATTCCCGTCGGCGAGCACCTTCGCGGTGCTGTTCGTGCCGCTGGGAGACCTGCAGCGAATCACCGGCGCCGGCAACATGGTCAATGATTTGGTCGTGACGTTCAAACCGGACGCCGATGCCGCCCGCGTGACCGCCGCGATCCAGGCAATTCTGGCCCCGTACGGGCTGAGTGAGACAACCTCCAGGGCCGATCAGCCGTCGTACTCGGCCCTGCGGCTCGATCTGGATGGCTACCGCCAGATAGCGGTGCTGATGCCGCTGCTGATCCTGCTGGTGGCGGCGGGCTCCGTCTACGTGATGCTCGCACGCCAGGTGCGCGCGCAGCGGCCGCAGATCGGGCTAATGAAGGCGCTTGGCTATACCAAGACCGCGGTCGTGCTGCACTACCTGACTTTTGCCCTATGCATCGCTGTCGCCGGCACGATCCTGGGGCGGCCGCCGGCTTTCCCCTGGCCCGCTGGCTTACTGGAGCCTATGCCACCGAACTGGGTATTCCCCTGGTACAGACGCAGTTCTATATCGACCTGGTCGTATACGGGGCGCTGCTCAGCGTCTTTGTCGCCCTGGCGGCCGGACTGGGGCCAGTGCTGGTTTCGGCCCGGGCGCTGCCGGCTGTTGCCATGCGCATGGACCCGGCGGCGACTCTGATCACCGGCCGCCCGACCCTGATCGAGAAGTTTATCCACATGCCGTTCTGGCTGCGTCTGCCGGTGCGCAACGTTTTTCGGGTCCGGCGGCGCTCGCTCTCCACCGGCATCGGCGTGGCGTTCTCCTTCGTCCTGGTGCTGACGGGATGGAGCTTCATCGGCTCCATGTCATATCTGCTCAGCCACAACTTCAACGAAATCGAGCGCTGGGACATGACTGCCTCCTTTGACCGCTTACTGACGGCTCCCGATCTGTTGCAGATACAGGCGACTGAAGGCATCAGGCAGGCGGTGCCGGCCGTGCAGCTACCGGCATCGGTCGGCGGCAACAAGGAAGTTCTCCTCACCGCAGTGCCACCGGACCAGACCATGCACAGCTTCCAGGTTCAGGGAGGGGTCACTCCGGCTGAGGCGCTGTCCCCGGGAAAGATAATCCTCACCTCGCGTATCGCCGACGACCTCGGCATCAAAACCGGTGACAATGTGGATGTCGAGACAACCAGTGGTAAGCAGACGCTCGCCGTCGGCGGGTTGTCGGATGAGCTCAACAGCTCCGTCGCTTACATTTCACTGGATGAGCTTCAGCGGTGGACCGGGTCGCCCGAGCCGGTGTTCAACTTCACCTATCTCACCGCCGACTCCGCCAGGAGCAATGATGTCGAAGCGGCGCTCTACAAGATTCCCGGCACAACCAGTGTTCAGTTCAAGAGCGCCATCGAGAGCGACTGGCGCTCGCTGATGGGGTTCTTCAACGTGTTCATGGCCGTAATCCTGGCGTTTGCTCTGGTGATGTCATTCGCGCTGCTGTTTAACGCCATGACCGTCAACGTGCTGGAGCAGCAGCGCGAATTCGCCACCATGCGCTCCATTGGAGTCGGACGGTTGAGGATCGCCCTGCAGATGGCTGTCGAGACCGCGATTGTCTGGTTGCTGGCCCTGGTTCCGGGTCTGTTTTTGGGAAGGATGGTGGCGATGTGGATGGGGGCATCCTTCCAGTCGGACCTGCTGAACTTTCAGATCACAGTCACGCCATCCAACTACATACTGACTGCCGCTGGAATCCTCCTTACAATGCTACTGGCATCTCTGCCCGCCATCCGCCGCGTTAACCGGCTGAATCTGGCGGATGCAACCAAGGTCTATACGTAAGCCCCAAATAAGGAAATAAGACCCACTCGCAACTCGAAGTCTTAGAGGCTGGTCTTTGCCGCCAGAACGATCTCTACCGGCAGCCCCCAGATGGAGATCAGGGATGCGCGCCGTTCTTCAAAACCCGCCTGTCTGATGGCGCGGGCGACGTAAATCGGCCGGCAGTCCAGGAGGCGCGGCAGCTTCTCATGGCCAAGTTCATAAAGCTTTCGCATATACGTGGACCGGCCCTCTTTTGTCAGGGAGACGACACATATACGGCCTCCTTCCTTTAACAGTCGGCGGCATTTCATAAGCACTTTCAGGATTTCCCTTGTGTCAAACAGTTCAAGAACGAAGCTCATGAAGATAGCATCAAAGTCAGCGTCGGGAAAATCGGCTTCCAGGAAATCGTTGGTCTTGAGTTCCACGCGGTTTGGCAGATGCTCTCGTGCCAGCCGCCCACGGGTCATCCGCGCCATGCCTTCGGAAATATCGATCCCGAACACCTTGCCGGTATCGCCGACT
>JAENWV010000207.1 GCA_016650015.1 Thermoleophilia bacterium
GATGAGCTCCGGCGGCGTATAGACAACGCGGATGACATGCAGTCTGTTGTTTCATCGATGAAGGTACTGGCGGTGGTCAGCATCCGCCAATTCGAAAAAGCGCTGGTTTCATTGAACGCTTACAATCGCGTGGTTGAACTCGGCCTGCAGGCCATCATACAGAACGGGTCCGCGATGTCCGGCGCCGTGCTGAAAACCGACGTCCCGCTCGTAAGGCCACCTGACCCGGAGAGTGCCGGACGGCGACAGAACAGCAAGGGTGCCGAAGGACGCAACCGCGTTCCGGCTGACCGCACCTGCGTCCTCATATTCGGATCTGAGCAGGGCCTTTCTGGACAGTTCAACGAGCAGGTTGTCGAATTTGCGCTGCGCGGGATGGAGAGGCTGGGCCTGGCAACCGACAATCGTTCACTGCTGGCCGTCGGCGATCACGTGGCATACCGGCTGAAAAGCGCCGGGCTGCCCATCGAGCGGATCTTCCCGATCCACGGTACCGCCAAAGCCGTTACCGAGACCGTCCGCGAAGTCTTCCTGTTTCTTGATGGCCTGCGGCGGGAAAAAAATGTTACCCGGATAATCCTTTTCTACCACAAGCCTCTTTCGGGAGCGCATTATCTACCACAGATGTCACACCTATATCCCGTCGAAAGAAGATTCCTGATTGATCTGGCACAGCGGCCCTGGCCATCACCCCGCTCCCGGCCGGTGATCGCCACGGACCAGGTTCAGCTTTTCCGTTTGTTGATACGACAGTATCTCCGTATTACTATGGAGCGCGCCTTCGTCGAGTCGCTGCTCAGCGAGAACGCCAGCCGTCTCCTGGCCATGCAGATGGCGGAGAAGAACATCGCCGAGTATATCGAGGATCTGAAGCACCAATTCAACAATCGGCGCCAGGGAGAGATAACAGCGGAGCTATTGGATATTGTCGCCGGGTCGGAAGCTTTGGCGCAGGATTATCTCTGAAAAGACCAGGCCGGGACAAAAGCCCTCAGAGAAAAATATCTCTAAAAAATCCGCGCCGGGTCATACAAGGCCGCCCAGGGATTATCCCGGCCGGTGATCAGGTCGGTGAGGATCATCGCCGCGGCGCAACTGGTGGTCATCCCCCAACCGCCGAAACCTGCCGCGACAAGAACTGAGCGGGATTCCGGCAGCCTGCCGATGAAAGGCACGCGGTCCGGGGTCTGCTGGTCCTGGTGGAACCAGTGGTAGTCGATGGATCTGACCGGTAACCGTGCCCGGGCGTAGCTTTCCACTTTTGCGAACTGCTTCTGGAAATCCGAGGGACGGAGGTTATCGTCCCAGGAGCTGACCAGCAGCAGTTTTTCTTCACCCACCGGCTGGTTGCGGATGGATCCGCCGTAAGGATCGACGCTGTAATGCAAGCCTTCCGGAACCGGTCCATCGAGCCGTATGCCGAGGACAAAGCGGCGCCTCGGCGTCAACAGCTGCGCAAACCGCTCACGACGGTAGAATGGGGTGTTGGTCGCCACAACCACGTTTCCGGCCCTGATATCGCCCCGGTCGGTTTTCAGGACGGCTCCTTTACCGGACTTTCCAGGCGCGCCCGCGACAGCTGAAGATTCTCCAACAACACCGGGCGACGCATCAACTCCCCCCTTCGATACACCGTCTTCCACAATATCCAGCGCCCGCGTTTCCTCAAAGATGAAACCGCCGGCAGCCACTATCTCCCGGGCCAGGAAGAGCAGGTAGCGGCGGGGGTGAAACTGGGCCTGGTTCTCAAAACGCATGGCCCCTCTGGCAAAGGGCAGCGGGGTCTCGCCGGTATAGGATGCCGGCAAGCCGAGCCGGCGGGCCTGCTCGACCTCGGCCTTGATGACAGGGATGTTCTCCTCGAACTCGGTGTAGAGGAAAGCGTCAGCCCGTTTGAAATCGCAGTCGATGCCGTTGCTCTGGATGATGGAGACTATTCGTTCGAGGGCCGCCATGTTGGCGTCGGCGTAAACCTGCGCTTTCTCCTGGCCCAGCGTTCGGGCGAGAAGGCCGTAGCGCTGTCCGTGCTCGGAAGTGATCTTGCCCAGCGTATAGCCGCTGACGTCCTGCACTATCCGCAGCGTCTCGACTACAGCAACCTTCAGACCCTGTTGTGAGAGGAAGTACGCGGCAACCAGTCCGGCGATGCCGCCGCCGGCTACTGCCACGTCGACGGTCAGCTCATCCGCCAGTGTCTCGTAATTAGTGGCTGGTGTTGTGTCGAGCCAGACGGAGGTGGACTTCCCCCAGAGGCTCATGTCAGTTGCTGGATTCAGTTAGCCGCAGAACTGAGTGAGTCCGGATCCCGCTCCCAGACCATCTGCAGCTGGTCCGGTACCAGCTCCCCCGTAACCCAAACGTGTTCGCCGGTGGGCGATTCCTCACACGATCCGGTCACCGGAAGATTGGTTACGGCCTTGCAGTGCTTGCAAAGGAAACAATCCATGTTACCCTCCCTGAAGAAGTGTGACTATTTATATCACACCCGCGGGAAATTTAAACTCCCGCTAATGAAGATTCTACTCCGGCGTCAACATCCCTCTGATGATCACATCCACGGCCTGTTCCTGGCTGAGCCCTCTGGCCATCAAGGTTTCCAGCTGTTTGCCGTCAACGCTGCCGATCGCCGCCTCGTGGGTCACCTTTGCCGTATGGTCGAGCACGTTTACTACCGGCACCGCCCGGGCGCTGGC
>JAENWV010000092.1 GCA_016650015.1 Thermoleophilia bacterium
GCTGCCCTCCGAGATCGAGGCGCGCTTCCGCGCCGCCGGCTTCGAGGTTGTCAGGAACTGGCCGTTTTTCCGTGCCGGGATCTTTCCGCCGGAAGAGTATTCCAAGCGGCTGGGGCCGGAGTACGCGGCGCGATCGCGCCTGCTGAAGCGCTTCGCCGGCTTCGGACACATCTGTGACAACAACAAGCAGCTGGACCGGGCGGCCAGCTTTGCTGCCGGAGTGCTGGCCCGCGCCCTGAACCCGTTATTGCCGTCCGACTGGGGCTCGACGGTTTTCATCGTGGCCAGGGGTTAATGAATTAATACCTGTGGTACCGTTCAGCCGGTGTCGCAGGGTCAGAGACGCCAGCTGCGCACAATTTAATCGGATTAGCAGATGAGTGATACGGTTCAGCCGGCTTCGAAGGATCAAAGACCCTCATTGGGCCGAATCTCCGGCGGCCCGGACGGGGCTGGCTTGCGGCTGAGGATCTCCCTGATCTCCTGCCAGGGGATGATGCCGAAAGCTACCACGGCCGGCGCGTAGACCAGCATTGCCAGGGCAATCACCACGAAGACGTTCATCCTGTCGCGCAACAGCCAGACCAGCAGCCCCATCACCGCGGTCAACGCCGCCAGCTTCAGCGCCATGATGGCTGTCTCGGCCAGCGAGATATTCCGCCTGAGCAGCCAGAACATTTGCGTCAGACCGATGATCTCGGTGATCAGGGTGGTAACCGCGGCGCCGGTGAAGCCGAAGCGGGGGATGATCACCAGGTTCATGCCAATGTTCAGGATCATGTTGGCCAGCCCGACCACGGCTACCGCCTTCTGGCGTTCGATGATGGTCAGCAGGTTGCCCTGGAGGAAGGTGATGAACCAGACCGGCAGCGTCCAGCCGAGTACCGCGAAGGCGGTGGCCGCCGGCAGGTAGGTATCCTTGAGCAGTGCTACGATCAGGGGCTCGGCCAGCAGCCAGATGCCGACGGCCATTGGCAGCGACAGGGCCAGCAGCCAGCGGGCCGCCCTCTGAAAGGGCCCGTCCAGGTTATCTTCGGGGGAGCTGAAGGCGCCGGCTAGCCGTGGGAAGAGAGCCGCCACCAGCCCTGCGGGCAGAAACATCAGAGCCGAGACCAGGTTGTAGGCGGCGCCGTATTGACCGACCTCATCGTCGCCGCGGAAGAATGAGATCATGACGCTGTCGATGCGGAAATAAACCAGGTAAAAGGCCACGATCAGCCCGAAGGGCAGGGCCGCCTTGAGGTAGCCGCCCCATTGACCGCGGTCGAGCCGCCGCGCGAAGGGCCCGTATTTGCGCCAGGCGATTCCTACCGCGACCACGCCGCCGAAGAATTGCACGAAAGTGTTGCTCAGGGCCACGGCGACGAAACCGCGCCCGGCGATGATGACCGCCATGCCCGCCGCGGCGAAGAGCACTTTTTCCATCAGCCAGAGGGAGGCCTGGATGTGCATGTCCTGCCGGGCGGCGAAGGCGATGGTGGAGGTATAGAACCAGGAGTAACCGATCTGGGCCAGAGCGAAGGCAACTACGGCCAGCGAGGTCGCCCGGTCCTTCCCCATCAATGGCAGGATGGCCAGCATGATTATCGCCGAGGTGCTGGAAAGCAATGTCTTGAGCACCAGGATGCCGGCCAGTCGCTGGCGCAGGAGTTCCGGCCTGCGGGCGATCTCGCGGATCGAGTATTCGTGCAGACCGATGTCACCGAGGATGGAAAATATTTCCGCCAGCGAGAAGGCGAAGACGTACTTGCCATAGTTGCCCGGGCCGAGCCGGCGGGCGAGGAAGAGGAAAAATATGAAGCCGATGGCGGCCCGGATGAACTGCGACGAACTGAGCAGTATGGCGTTAAGAGGAACCCGGCTTTTAGTGGTCAATTCTTTCCCTGAACTGGACGGTATTTGTGCTATAGTATCGACCATCTCCGGTGAATGAAAGCAGAGGCTCCGGGAATTCGACACCAGATGACTGCCTGGGAAGATAAATTCGTCCGCTTTGTTGCCGAGCGCTGGGTTTTCCAGGGCACGGATCCCCATGACTACACTCCCCGCACGCTCTTCGTTGCCTTCGGCGAGGATTTTCTCAGTCCGCTGCTGCAGCGCCATGAACATTTCGGGGCGCTCTATACGGGTATGCTGGGCGAAAAACGGATCGGATATATAAAGGTACCGCCGGGTACGGTCATCCTCGAGGGCATCATGCGGGCGCTGCAGTTCACCCGCGTGAACACGGTAATCGGGCTGGGCACCTGCGGAGCCCTGCAGCGGGAAATCGAATGTGGTGATGTTATCGTGGCCGACGCCGCCAGGGCAGGCGATTGCCTGTCCCTGCACTACGGCTTCGACTACAACCAGGTCGTTGCCGCCGACGCGGCGCTTTCCGCTTCGCTGGCGGGCTCCCTCGGGCGGAATAACCTTACGGTGCACAGTGGGCCGATTGTTACCACAGGCTCGGTCTTGCGTGAAACGGAAGAGCTGATCGACAGCTGGAACCGGGACGGTTTTCTCGGGGTCGAGCTGGAAGCCTCGGCTCTGTTCGCCCTGGCTGACTGGATGAAGATCCGGAGCAGCTTAGCTTTGCTGGTCACCGACAGCCCTGTTCGCCGGGAGACCTCCGGGGCGTTGCGTGGCGACAAACGCGAGGCGTTCGTGCAGGGGATAATTGACTATATCGGCTCGCCGGAAATGACGGCGTAGATGTTTTGTCGCGGATCGGCAGGTCTGCTCAACGCTACTTCGGTTTACCTTGCTCGATAACTTTTCCAGGCCGTTCGATTCATGGTAATGGCAGTGACCTTGTGCTATCTTTGAAAAGGTGATTATTCCGCTTGAACACTGAAGATATCAAGACTTCCGGCAAGATTTCGGTGGCCATCATGACTCGAAACGAGGAGGCCACCATAGAGCAGGCCGTAAGGGGTGTTTTGCCCTACGCCGACGAAACGCTGGTCATCGACGGCCATTCCAGCGACCGCACCCGCGAGATCGCCGAATCCCTGGGGGCGAAGGTCTATCTGGATGGCGGCCGCGGCAAGGGCGATGGCACCCGCAAGGCGGGAGAAGTCGCCGAAGGCGACGTCCTGGTCTATATCGATGCCGATCTTTCACACGACCCCGCCGACATTCCGGCGATGGTGGCTCCCATTCTGGCCGGTGAGGCCGATCTGGTGGTTGGTTCCCGCTGGATGGGCGGTAGCGACGAGCTGTTCGGGGACATGGGCAAATTCATCCGCAGCACCGGCAGCTCGGTCATAACCTTATCGATCAATTATCGCTGGCATGTCAAGTTGACGGACAGCCAGAACGGTTTCCGGGCAATTTCGACCAAGGTCGCCAGGGCCATCACCCTCGAGGAGGACATTTTCACCATCGAGCAGGAGATGATCATGAAATGCCTCAAGGCTGGCTTCAGGGTTACCGAGGTGCCCGCCCACGAATACCAGCGGGCGGCAGGCGACTCGCAGATCGTCGTCTGGAAGGTCGCCCACAAGTACGTCTGGTGCCTGATCAAGAACCTGGTCAAATAGGACCGGGACCCCCGTCCCTGATTTGATATTGCCATGAAAGTCGTTCTCGTCGCCCCTAACTCCAAGGCTCACACCGTGACGCCGCCGCTCGGGATCGGTTACCTGGCCGCGGGCGTCCGGCAACACGGCCACGAGGTGGCCATCCTCGATCTGGCCAAGAAACGGATGAACGCCCAAAAGGGCATCCGCGAGCTGGTGGCGCTGAAACCCGAGCTTGTTGGCATCAGCATTCTCAGTACCGCCTATCTGCCGGCGCGGGAGATCATTCAGGAGATCAGGCGAGAGCTGCCTGATGTACCGGTGGTGGTCGGCGGTCCCCATGTAACAGCCTTGCCCGAGGATGCCCTGAGGAATCTCGGCGTCAGCGTCGGTGTGGTCGGCGAGGCGGAACTGGCGTTCCCGGCGCTGGTGGACAAAATCGCCAACGGTGAGAGCCCGGATGGTGACCTGCCGAGCCTCTGCCGGCTGGAGAACGACAAGGTCACCTGTTCTGAGCGTGCGGATTTTTTACAGGACCTGGACTCGCTGCCCTTCCCCGCCTGGGACCTGATGGATCCGCGTACTTATCCCGACCTGCCGCATCAACTGTTGCACCGCAAGTTTCCGGTGGGTTCGGTAATGACCAGCCGCGGCTGTCCCTTCGACTGCACCTTCTGCGCCTCGACGACGCTGTGGGGCCGGGGATGGCGGACGCGTTCGCCGGAAAACGTGGTCGACGAGATCGAGATGCTGGTCCGCGACTACGAGGTCAGGGAGATCCATATCGAGGATGACAATTTTACCTTGAAGCGCAGCCATGCGGTGGCGGTTTGCGAAGAGATTTTAAGGCGTGGCCTGGATATCGTCTGGTGCACTCCCAACGGGGTGCGGGTCGATTCCCTGGACGACGAGATGGTAGCCCTGATGAAACGCGCGGGCTGTTACGGCCTCGGTTTTGGCATCGAGTCCGGCAGCCAGAGGGTGCTGGACTACAACAACAAGAAGCTGGATCTGGACAAGGTAGCCGCCAAGGTCGAGATGGTGCGGAGGCATGGCATCGAGACCAACGGGTTTTTCATCGTCGGCCTGCCCGGGGAAGACGTGGAATCGATACGGGAGACTATACGCTTTTCAAAAAAGGTTCCTTTCGACCGCGCCAATTTCGGTCTGCTGGCGCCACTGCCCGGTTCGGAGATCTTTCAGAAATATGTGCTGGACAGGAACAAAGGCAAGGAGATCGACTACACCACGTTTAATTACTTTACGCCCTTTCCACTGGGTGATCTGACCGCAGAAGAGCTCAACCGGTGGCAGCGCCGGTCGGTATACTGTTTTTATGGGCGCCCGCGACAGATGTGGAACCTGGTGCGCCATACGCGTCCGAGTCAGGTCGTGGAGATATTCAAGGCGCTGATCCACTACAGCACCTGAAAGGAAGTCCGTTTTCCTTGTTTCCAGAATTTTATCCAGAATATGTTCGCAACGATAATCGCGGGGTGCGAACGCCAAGGGGTTTTGAATGATGAAAGTCCTGTTATTAAATCCGCCGCCGGTCGACGGTGTCAACGTTGTACGCGAGGGACGCTGCATGCAGCGCACGGCTACCTGGACGACCGTCTGGGCGCCGGTCTCCCTGGCGACTACGGCGGCCGTGTTGCGCGACGCCGGGCTCGAGCCGCGGATAGTGGACGGCATTGTTGAGGAGATCGACCTGGCCGGGCTGGGCCGCCTGGTCGCTGAGTGGCAGCCGGGCCTGGTGGTCATCAACACGGCTACGCCGTCGATCGAGTCCGATCTGGCCCTGGGCGCCCTGGTGAAGGAGTCCTGGCCGGCGGCAAAAACACTGGCCATGGGAGTGCATTTGAGCGCGCTGCCGGAGGAATCCCTGGCAATGGGGCCGGATATCGACATGCTGGTGCGAGGCGAACCGGAATACACCATCCGCGACGCGGCGCTGGCACTGGCAGCCGGCGAGCCGCTGGACGGAGTCGCCGGGCTTTCCTGGCGTGGCGACGACGGAGCGGTTCATCACAACGAAAAGCGGCCTTTCATTGCCGATCTGGACGAGCTGCCCTTCCCGGCCTGGAACCTGGTGGACACCGGCAACTATCGCCTGCCTTTCAGCAACAAACGGTTCCTGCTGGTCGCCAGCGCCCGCGGCTGCCCATACGGCTGCACTTTTTGCGCCAACAAGGTCTATTACGGTGCGCGGCTGCGCAAGCGCTCGCCGAAGCGCATCGTCGATGAAATGGAATGGGTAGTGAAAGAGTTCGGCATCACCGACTTTCTGGTCTGGTCGGAGTCGTTTACCAATGATCAGGAATATGCCATCGAGACAGCCGAGGAGATCATACGCCGCGGCCTGAAGATCGACTGGGTGAGTAACAGCCGGGTCGACACGGTTTCGGAAAAGTTATTAAAGACGATCAAGGCTGCCGGTTGCTGGATGATCGGATACGGTATCGAGAGCGGCAACCAGCAAGTACTGGATTCGGTGCGCAAGGGGACCAGCCTGCAGCAGGCCGTGGACGCCGTCCGGATGGCGCAGCAAGCGGGGCTCGAGGTAACCGGCCACTGCGTTTTGGGATTCCCGGGAGAGACCGAGGAGACCATGCAGCAGACTATCGATTTCGCCAAGCGCCTGAAGCTGGACTATGTGCAGTTCTACTGCGCCGTCGCTTTTCCCGGCTCCCCGCTCTACCAGCAATGTCTGGACAGCGGCTGGCTCGATGAGTCCGACTGGAAGTATTACGAGCAGAACTTCTCGGTGATCAGCACGCCACAGCTTGCCGCCGTCCAGGTGATGAAAGCCCGTGACAAGGCCTTCAAGCAGTATTACCTGCAACCGCGCGTTGTCTGGAACACGGTCAGGAAAATACGCACTCCGGGCGACCTGGCCAACTTCGCCCGCATGGTCAAGGATTTCCTCAGCTGGGTCTGATTCTTCAGCCGGCCGCGGCCAGGGCGATTCCCGCGAAGATCAATCCCACGCCAAAAAGTTTCCCCGCGGATACCGGTTCCTTGAAATAGGACC
>JAENWV010000247.1 GCA_016650015.1 Thermoleophilia bacterium
CCCTCTTCGAGGAGTCGAAGGACGGCATCATGATAATCAAGTCTGGAGGAAAGATCGAGGACATCAATCCCGCCGGCGTCGAGATGCTGGGATACTCGTCCAGAGAGGAGCTACAGGCGCTGGATTCCGATTACGAATTGTATATGAATCCGGAAGATCGCGATGTCTATGTAAAGACCCTGAAGCAGCAAGGGTTCGTGAAAAATTACGAACTCGACTTGAAGCGCAGGGATAGCGAGCCGCTCGTGGTATCGATGACAGCAAGCGTCGTGAGGGATGAAAACGGCAAGATAATCTCCTTTAGGGGCATCATGAGGGATCTGACCGCGCACCATCAACTGGAGCAGCAGTTGATGCAGGCCCAGAAGATGGAAAGCATCGGCAGGCTCACCGGTGGCATTGCCCACGATTTTAACAACTTCCTGACCGCCATCCAGGGGTACATCGACCTGGCTGCCATGGATCTGCCGGAAGGAAGCCCGGCCAGCGAGGATCTGATTGAGGCGAGGGCTTCGGGCAATCGCGCTGCCAGCCTGACGCGGCAGTTGCTGCTTTTCAGCCGCCGAGAAAACCTCGACCTGAAACCGGTGGACCTGAACCGGGTGATTTCTGACCTGCTCAAGATGCTGGGCCGCCTGATCGGCGAGCAGTATGAGATCAAAACCGATCTGGCTGACGATCTCAGGACGATCAGCGCCGACGCTAGCCACCTGGAGCAGGTGCTGATGAACCTGGTCGTGAATGCCCGTGACGCCATGCCTCAAGGGGATGTCATCACTATAAGTACCGGGAATGTAGTCATCGAGCCGGGGTTTGTGAAGGTGAAGCGGGAAAAAACGCCGCGTGAGTTCGTGGAACTGTCGGTCTCGGACAACGGTGTGGGAATGGATGCCGATGTCCTGTCGCATATCTTCGAGCCCTTTTTCAGCACCAAGGGATCAGGAAAGGGCACTGGCCTGGGACTCTCCGTGGTTTACGGCATCATCACCCAGCACGGCGGCTGGATAGACGTTGACAGCGTGCCGGGCCAGGGTACTACTTTCAAGATCTATCTTCCCGCGCTGCACATCGCGCTGGCCGAGAGGCAGGCGCAGGAAATACCAATGGGCGATGTCGCTGGACACGGTGAAAGAATCCTGCTGGTAGAGGACGATGACGATATCAGGAAGATGGTAATAAAGTCCCTGGCGGATCATGGCTACCAGGTTTTCCAGGCCGCTGACGCCGAATCCGCTCTGGAACTCTTCGAGCGGGAGAAAGGCAGGATCGACCTGGTTTTCAGCGACGTTGTCCTGCCGGGGCAAGACGGTGTCTGGCTGGTCGACCAGCTGAAAAAAAGAAAACCCGGACTGGAAGTTATGCTCGCCAGCGGTTACAGCGAAGCCATGGACCAGCAGGCGATTATCGACTGCGGCTACCGCCTGATGCGAAAGCCGTATTCACTTTCCGAAGTATTGATGGTCATCCACGGAATGGTCAGCAAGTGACCGGGCAATCCGATTGCGATTGAACCCTGGGTCAACCCAGCCGTAGAAATCGGCTGATTATCCGCGATGCGACCGGCCTCAGGGCTTCGCTTTTGGGTTTGAGGTCTTCCAGCAGGCTGTCCGGCGATATTTCCGCTCCCGCAATGTAATCTTCATAGAAGCTGACCCATTCTTTCACCAGGCTGCTCGTGACTTCGACGTGGAATTGCAGGCCGTAGATGTTATTCCCCAGCCTGAATGCCTGGTTGGCATACAGATCGTTTGTGGCCAGCCGCACGGCGCCTGCGGGCAGGTCGAAAGTGTCGCCATGCAGCTGGAATACCGGCAGTGGCGAAGGCAGCCCTGCGAACAGGGGGTCTTTCCCGGCCGCTTCGGTCAAGACCACCTCGCCCCAGCCGGCCTCTCTTTGATGCCCGGGGTAAACGGCCGCGCCGCCGGCAGCGGCGATAAGCTGTGATCCCAGGCAGATTCCCAGC
>JAENWV010000015.1 GCA_016650015.1 Thermoleophilia bacterium
CACCCTGACCGGGCCGGGGCGCAGGCGGCCCGCGGCTAATGCGTAGGAAGCCATTTGCAGCCGGTAGGTTTGCGCCGCCTCCTCGGGCGTGCGACCTTCTCCGGGCTGGCCTGTTTTGTAGTCGACGACCAGGGTGCCGGCGGCGGCGTTATTGTTACCGCTGGTCGCGGTTTCGCTGGTCGCGGTTTCGCTGGTCGCGGTTTCGCTGGTCGCGGCACCGTGGTTCGCAGGCAGCGGACAGAGGGCGTCGATGAAACCACCGATAATTGTTTGCCCGACCAGGGTCGAGAACTCGAGTTCGCGGTAAAGCTCCCCGGCTTCGAGGGCGACAGCCAGGTCCCTTGCCACGGAAGATTTCGCGAATGTGGCCAGCAGCGCGGTCGCCCGCTCGTGATCGGCGGCGGCGAGACTGGCTTCGGAACCAAACAGCTCCTGCGCCATGTTCTCCAGATCCCCGGGCGCCAACGAACCGTCGACCACCCCTCGCAGGTCGCTTTCCAGAATCTTATGTATCAGCGAGCCCATCTGGGTGGCGCTGAGAACACACCCCTCGGCTGCCGCCCTGCCCACACCCTTCAATTCGAACAGTGCGGCTACATTCAGTACGTTCTGCAGATAGTAGCGCCTCGGGCAGGCCCGATAGGAGTCGAGCGCCGTGGGCGAGATAACCGGCGGCACATATATAGGCAGCCCCGGCAGATCATTGACGCTGGGGCTGATGCTATCGTACCCGTCTGAAAGCTCATGCGCCGCGGCCGATTTTTCGGCCCGGATCAGCACATCATCAGCATCCGTGCACACTCGCAGCCCCACCCTCGCGCCCGTGATTTCGTCGATCTCCTCCAGCTGATCGAGGTCAGGGCGGCTCTCCCGATCAAGGGATAACCGGGCACGTATCCAGTCCAACGGCCTGATGTCCGCGCCAATTTTGGCCGGCTCATCGAGCAGGCCGTAACCTACCAGCACCAGGTGCCTCTTCGCCCGCGTCATTGCTACGTAATGAAGCCTCTTTTCTTCCTCGAGCTCGCGAAGCTTCTCCTCGCCATCGAGTTCGTCATAGTCGAAGACCTGGTCCTTGCCGGAGTCGGAGTCCCGGTATTCCAGACCGACCCTGCCTGACGCCTCGTCGCGGTCAACAATGATCACCGGCTTGTGGTTGCCGCGGCCTTTTTCGGCTCCCAGCTTAGGCAGGACAACTAGGGGGAATTCAAGTCCTTTGGCCGTGTGCATAGTCATAATACGGACAGCGCTAACACCTTCCTCTTCGATGGGAGCGTCCGACTCGCGGGCCTGAACAGATTTCTGGTGAGAAAGAAATTCGGTGAAGGCTGCCAGGTCGCGGCCCCAGACGGATTCGTAATCCGCCGCCAGGTCGATCAGTTTCATCAGGTTCGCGAGCGCCTGCTTGCCTTTATAACCGGCGGTTACCGTCGCGGCATAGTCGTTGTAAAAGATCAGGCGACGCGCTGTCTGCTGCAGGGAATGTCGGCCGGCGTATTCCCTCAATTCGGCCAGCCCAGCCGCAAACTGCAACAGCCTGGTGCGCTCGACCTCGGTAAAACGCTCCATCGCCTGCCCGGTCAGCATCACAGTCCACAGAGGCCGGGAATGGTTGGCGCTGTCCCGGCCGGCGGCCTGCCGCAGCCAGTACAGGGTGTCATCGGTCGCCCCAACCAGAGGAGAGCGCAGTACGGCCACCAGCGCTTCGTCATCGAGGGGGTTGACCATCAGCCGGTACATGTTGATAATGTCCCCCAGCGCCAGCCGCTCGAAGTAACTGACGCCGATAGCCAGATAATTGCTGATTTCCAGGCGGTCGAGGGCGTCGCGGTATGCTTCGATGCCGGTGCGCGCGCTGACCAGTATCGCTACATCGCCGCTGGAATAGCCCTGATCAAACAGCTCACGGAGCTTCTCGGCGATCAACTGGGCTTCGACCAGCCTCGCCTCGGCGGCGGGAAGTCTTTTCTCACGCCCGGGCGGCTGCCGGTCCACCATGATCAATTCGATCCGGCGATCTTCCCGTTGTGGGTCGATCTCCGCCCGAGGAACCAGTTTAAGATAGCCGGAGGCGAGCATCTCCTCACCCTGGAAGCCCGTCAACGAAAGCCAGTATCTCCGGCTGGCTGCGGAAGTTGTCCAGCAGGCGAATGCTATAACCGCCCAGTTCGGCCTGCTTTTTCTCGGCCTGGAAGAGGGCTACCTCGGCATCACGGAATCCGAAAATAGATTGGTTCTCGTCGCCGACCATCATCAGGTTATCGTCAGCGATCATTTTGGCGATCTGGAGCTGGAGCGGATTGGTGTCCTGGAACTCGTCAACCATGATTAGACTGAAGCTGGCCGCCAGACGCTTTTTGATATTTTTGTTGTTCAGCAGCAGATCCCGCGTCAGCAGCGACAGATCGGCAAAATCCAGAACGCCTTTCCGGTATTTCAGATCCCTGTAAGCCTGGTCGTAGGACTCCAGCAGGTCGCTCATCAGCCTGATGATGCTGGCCGCTTTCTGTGACTTGAGCGCCAGAAGATACGCCTCCCAGGCAGCCTTGAGCTCGTCGTACTCGACTTGGATTTTTTTCAGACCGCGCTTGGGTTTACCGGCGAGCAACAATCTTTCCCTGGTCTCCAAATCGGGGGCCTTGATGGCGTCGCGGAGACTCCAGTTGGTTTCCCTGATATTGTCGACGGTTTTGCCTTCGGCGCCGGTGAGTTTCACCGCCTCATCGAAGCCGTCGATGGCAGCCTGCAAACGGTTGCGGTTCTGATCGACCAGTTTCTCCGGATTCGGCATTGGCAAGCGCGGCTCCCGGCCGCGGCTCCTGAAAGTCGCATGGACGTCGTTGATGATAGCGAAGAGATTGCCGGCGAGTTTCCTGTCGTAAGCCAGGACCAAATCCGCGCCGGCCTTGCCGTGACGGCGGACAAAATCCTTGAGGCAGGCGTCGAAGGCTTCCTCCTTTAAAAGCAGTGAACGGGCTTCGTCGACGGGCGCGAAATCAGGGTCGATGCCGGCCGCCAAGGCGTTGGCCTTGAGAACCCGGGAATAGAAACTGTCTATGGTGCTGATACGGGCACGCTCGATGTTCCGGTAGGCCCGCCGCAGCCGCTCGACGCGCCCGGGATCCAGGTCCACCGCGATCTGCTGTCGCAGAACTTCCCGCACCCGGTTCATCATTTCCGCGGCGGCCTTTTTAGTGAAAGTTATGGTGAGGATCTGGTCGACTTCAGCCTTGCCACTGGCGACCGCCTCGATAAAACGGCGGGCGACCACGGCGGTCTTGCCCGAACCGGCGCCGGCGGCAATGAACAACCGGCCGTCCAGCTCGTTGATGGCCTTCGCCTGGCTTTCGGTGGGCTGGAATTCCCCTGCCATCAGGACTGCTCCGATCCAGCCATCGACGGTGATAAAGACGCGACCCGGCAGACCCCGCCGAGATTGCAGTACTTGCATGTCTTTTCTTCCCGTGGTTTGCAGTCGAAGCAGCCGGAGCGAATGCCCTCGGCCGCTTCCAGTGCCATCCTCCTGGCGGTCTCGATGATCTCCTCGAAAACCTCCGCCTCGACGAACTCGCCTGAGTAGGGTTCACTGGAGTCCTTGCCGAGGATGTCAGCAAACGCGTCAAGGTAGAGACCCCGCCGCCGCTTGCCCACAATGCCGTAGTACTCGCCGCCGACCGGCTCTAGACCCCAGATCTCCCGCAGGGCCAGCATGTAGAGCGGCACCTGGATGGTTCCTGTTCTTTCAAAATGTTTCTGCGGCGGCAGATTGTCATCCACGCTGGTCTTGTAATCGATAACGACGGCCTGGTTCGTGCCTTTGTGTATATCAACCCGGTCAATGCGCCCGCAGAGTTTGACGTCATCGAATTTCAACATGGTTTCCTCATCATAACGGCCGCCCGGTTTACCGTCGCAGATGCCAAAACCCCACTCCAGCTGGTAAGGCTCGAACTGCGGCCGCATCCTGCGCTCACGCTCGATGAAACGGTCCAGATGACTGCCTAGCTCAATTCTCATGATCATCGATTCCAGGTCCGTGGCTGCCGGGCCCAGCTTCTCGTCGAAGATGCCGGACATTATCCGCCGGGCTTCCTTGAGCTGGCCATCATCGGCAGTGGCGAGCAGCACCTCGGCCGGCTTCAGTGCGTTTAGGAAATCTTTGAGAACATCATGCACGGTCGAACCGCGTGTGAGCGCGGCGTCCTCCGGCTCCATGGACTCCGGCCTGACGATCTTCTCGATGAAATATCTGAAGGGGCATTTAAGATAAGTCTCCAGCTCGGTCACCCGGAAGAACTCAAGTTCGCTGAGCCGGTTTTTGATCTCTTCGCCGACCTGTGGCCAGTTCGGCAGCGTCGCCCGGAGGCAGCGTTCGAGCCGATCGTCCAGGTTCGCGGTCTTTGCGATGTTGAGTAGCCTGGCATCAGTTGCCGCCGGGCGCACATCCCCAGGACTCATGGATGCGATAGTAAGCAGGGCCTGTGTTGCGGTCGGGGCAGTCCCAGCGCTGAAAGCGACGTCACCGATACTCTTCTCCACCGAGTCCCAGGAATTCTCTTCGAAGAGATCGAGGGTATCGTCGACAAACAGTGACTTGATCGTCGGTTTGCCTTCCTCGTCACAATACGGATAACACAGGAATATTTTATGCCTGGCCCGGGTCAGTGTGCGATAGAAAAGAAACCTCTCCTCGTCCAGGCGCAGGTCTCGTGAAGGCAGTTTTAGGCTGGTATTCTCGCTGAGCCAGGCGCGGTCTGAATCGCCGAGAAATGAGTTTTCGCTGCCCAGGGCGGGAAACTGGCCTTCGAGCAGGCCACAGAGAAAAACAACGTCGAACCTCTGGTTGAGCACCCGATGCGGATCGAGCAGCCGGATACAGTCTCGGCGGGCTCCCGACCTCAGGCGCACTGAGGCATTGTCGATGCTGTCGCGAAACAGCTTCAGCTCCCATGACCCGGCTGGCTCCTCAGGCGCCCCGGGGGAATGGGAGTGCAGCTCTCCGAGTTTCTCCGCTATCGAGGAGGTCTCTTCGCAAAGAGATGCCAGGCTTTCCAGTGAAGCGATGTCAAGATCGAGTTCACCGATCGCGGCGATGGCGACAGCTTGGACCTGGCCACGCAATATTTCCAGCAGCTTCGCCGCGAGAGCCTCGAGGCTTTCCCCGGCAGCCTTGGCCAGACGATCGATCTCCGCCAGGGGTCTGCCGCCCTGGCGGTTCCATTCCCACATCAGAGTGGACTGGTCCTCGACGCCAAGCGACCTCGCGTACCGGTCGAACTCGTCGACCTTGTACTGCTCGCCAACCGGTATCGCACTCCGCAGATATCGGAGCAGGCTCCCCCGGCCACCCTGGCCTGCTGCCAGGTCCAGCGCCGCGGCCGCCGCCTGGCCGACCGGCGTGTCCACGAGCCCGACCGGTGCTGACAGATCGAAGGGAATCCCAAAATCGGTGAACGCCGAAGCAAGAGCCAGGCTGTCAGCCCCATACCCGCGGCTGACCACCGCCATGTCATCGAGGGCGATTTCATCCTCCCGCCAGAGTTTCAACACCTGGGCCGCCACGAGTTCCGCCTGGCCACGCACGGCGGCCGCCTGGAGAACGGTTACCGCCCCACCGGCATCGACCTTGTCCACATCCTGCTCAAACAGGTTCCCGGCTATATGCGTAATAGCCTGGTCCCGGTCGTCGGTGGTCGGGCTCTCGAGCATTTCGACATCAGCTCCCTGACCAAGAATTTCAAAATAGTGGGCGGGAGCTTCCAGAGCGGCGCTTCCTTCCCTGTACGGAAGGGTGATAACCAGTTCGACCGCGGCTTTGGCGAGGGCGTTCACGAGTTCCAGTTCCAGGGGGGTGAAGTCGTAAAAACCGTCGACGACGACCGTCGAAAAACCGAGCAGCGCCGGGGCGCCGGCTAGCCGGTCAACTGCCTGTCGCGCGGCCTGCTCGGCGTCCTGCGCGCCCTGGTCCTCCAGGGCGGCCTTGTATTCTTCGTAGAGACGAAACAGATCCTGGTTAAGGCCTTGACGCCATTTATCCCTGGCCGCCCAGTCCTTCAAATCTTTTCCCAAACGCGCCGGCTCAATCCCGAGTTCCTCGAGCTCACCGATCAGTCCGGATAGCTCCGAGATAAAGCCGTCGAAACGGGCGGACCCGGCAAGCATCTCGGGCTTTCCGGGACCACCGGCCACCGCTTTGAGGAGCAGATCGCGCTCGGTCCCTGAAAGGATCCTTTTTTGGTCATCCGAGTCCTCCAGAAACTCCTTGTAGAGGCCGTCGAATGTGGTTACCTTGCCATCCGTGAGCACGGAACGGATCGATAGTATCCGCCGCTCAAAATGCCGCGCGTCCGGTCCGCTCGGCGCGATGAAAACGGCTTTCTCGCCCCGGTCCATCGCCGCCAGAAACGCCTCGATAGCGCGCGTGGTCTTGCCCGAGCCGGTCGGCCCGCAGATGAGTTTAAGCGTCATACCGTCCGCCTACCATCGGAACATCCGCCTGACGATAGACCGCCCGAGGACCTTGTTCTTGACTCGCCGGGCCATTTTTTTCGGGTTGCCCGAGGCGATGACCTCGGCGTCGCGGGACAGCCTTGCCAGGCGATAGAGCCATGATGTCAGTTTCATCGAGCCTCCCGTTTTGCCGGTATATCCAGGCCCGGCCATGCTTCCAGCCGGAGCGCCGTTGCTGATTCTTCATTATATGCCGCGGCGGGAATCAACGCAGTAATGTCATCAAACGCTGCCGCCCTTCCCCCAAAAGCCGGGGGGTTATACAATCAGCTTTGCATCTTATTCCACCGACCGGACGGAAAGTCTCCATGGCATCGATCAAGGAAAAGGGAGCGCCCCGGGACCAGGAGAAGCTGGTCCGGCAGCTTTCGCTGGTCGCCTACCTGATGGCAAAGAAAGGCCGGCCGGTCAGCGCCGACGACATCCTCCGCTACGTCGAAGGTTACGACTTCGAAACCATGAGCCCGGAGACCTTCGCCCGCCGTTTCTACGCCGACCGTGACGACCTCGGGCGCCTGGGGATCGAAATCGAGAGCGGCCAGGATGAGTTCAGCGAATCCGTCATCTACTGGCTGCCACCAGAAAACTTCTTACTGCCGGCGGTACCGTTCTCACGCGAGGAGCTGGCGGCGTTGCATACCTGCCTCTATCTGCTGGAGGGCCAGTTCGCCTACAGCCACCTGCTTCGCCTGGCTTTGCAAAGCCTGGCGCTGGGTTCGGGCAACGCGCTCGACGATCCCGCGATAAGCTGCGTTTCAGTCGACATGGCATCTTCAGGCTTCGATGCCGAAGTAGCGAAGCGGCAGCAGAAGATCGACGACGCCGTGGCGAATCGCAAGACCATCCGCTTCGAGTACCACACTTTCAGCAGCGATAAGGTGGAGGAACGCCAGGTCGACCCCTACAGCATGATGTATACCCACAGCGAATGGTACCTGGTGGGTTATTCCCATGAGCGCGACGGCATCCGCATGTTCAAGCTCCGGCGCATACGCGGCAGGATCAAATATATAGACAAGAAAGACCATAATTTTGAAGCGCCCGCGGATTTCAGCATGGAGCGATATGTCCATCTCGAGCCCTGGCAGCTGGGTCCCGAGCTCGGTATGGCCGAGATCAGCTTTTCCGCGCAATGCGGCTGGTGGGCGAGGAACAACTACTCTCGCTGTGGTGATTTCGAAATGCATGACGACGGTTCCTGCAATTTTCGCACCGGTTACGCCGACGGCCAGCAGATCTGCTCGCTGGTGCTGAGGCGCAGCGCCGACAGCCGCCTGGTAGGGCCGGAGGAGCTGCGGCTGCAGATGGTCGACATCCTGGAGAAGATCGCCGGGCTGCACGAAGCGGCGCCACCCGAAGCCGCGCCGGTTCTGGAGCCCCAGCCGGAGCGCTATTCAGATGAAGCCGTGAGCAGCGGCCCGCAACCGCAGGTCGAGCCCGAACGTTTCACGCAGCTGGCCAGGACTGTGACCTACCTGGAATCCCGGCTGAATGGCGAGGAATTCACCTCCCTCCCGGTGAAGGAAGTCTGTCACGACCTCGGCCTGGACCGGAAAGAGCTTGAGCAGATCATGGCGATGCTTTTCGTGGTCAGCGCCGGGGGCGGCGGCGATTACCTGGTCAACGGCAACATCGTCGGGGATTCGCTTGAGGTGGAGGGCTTCCCCTACGGTGAGCTGCTCAGGAAACCGCTACGGCTGACGCCCCGCGAGGCGCGGGCGATGTTGCTGGCCATCAATCTGGTGGGTGGCCAGATCCTCGCCGGCCGGAACCAGTCGCTGGAAAGCGCCCGGGAAAAGATCATCCACGCCGCCGGCGGCCTCGACGACCAGGACACCATCCCCATCGGCGAGGCCGGCAGGGAAGACTACGACATCTGCCGGGCGATCAACCGTGGTCTGGGCGAGCGGCGACTGGTCGAGATCGAATATCTGTCACGCTCCAACGGTGAAGTAGAGTCCCGCGTCATCGAGCCTTACCTGGTAAACGGCACCAAAGGACAGTGGTACCTGGTGGCCTGGTGCCGCAAGCGCGACGGCATCCGCACTTTCCGCTTCGAGATGATCAGGAGCGCCAGGCTGCTGGACGAGACCTTCGAGCCCCGCGACCTCGACCTCGACCCCTACCGCGCCGATCCGCGATTCCCCTCGGGCAAACAGGCACCGCGTCATGCCCGGGTGCTGTTCAGCCCGGCCGTGGCCCGCTGGGTCCATGAGAGGCAGCCGGACACGGTCATGCTCGAGGATGGCTCGCTACTGGGCGAGATTCCCTGGTTCGACGATGAATGGATCGTTGACGAGGTGCTGCGCTACTGCGGCGAGGCGGTCGTCGTGGCGCCGGCGGAGCTACGGCAGCAGGTGCGAGAAACCGCTTTGCGCCTGGCCTCGGAAAATCGCTGAGCCTCTCGCGCCGGTCACGCTGCCGGTTCACTGCGGCCGCCTGCACGAAGCAAACCCTACGCCTACCAGTCTCCGGATGAACGCTGAACGCCCGTCATTAAAGCCTCTGGCCCGAAGCACACTTCTATCATCCCGCCGCCCACCAGCCTCCGGATGAACCCTGAACTGTTTACGAAATCGCACTTCTGCGGTACAATTTATTAAGGCGCCGGTACTGTCTGGACGCACTTTTTTATTGGGGGTATACGGTCTGGTCCCGCAGATTGGGACCGGTTATTTTTGGGTAAGGGTGAGGGATAGTAATGCATGGCAAACAGCTGCGGCTGTATTTAACAATGGGTTTCTTCACAGCACTGCTGATTCTGTTCGCGAACCTCGGGTTCGCGGCTGGCGCTCCTGTTCAGATCACGACTAACTCCGCAAACCAGGGCCGTCCCGACGTTCACGGCAATATCATTGTCTGGAAGGACATCCGGGCCGGCAACTGGGACATCTATATGTATAACCTCGGGGGCGGCGGCGAACAGGTGGTCGCCAACACCACTGCCTATCAGAACGTGCCCGCGACTAATGGAATGATGGTCGTCTGGCAGGATGACCGCAACGGCAGCCAGGACGTCTATATGAGAGATGTTTTCCTGGGAATCGAGCAGCCTTTGGTAACCGGCGCCGGCAACCAGGGAATGCCCGAGATAAGCGGTAATACGGTGATTTACGTGGATGATCAGTCAGGCAATAACGATATTTACAGTGTCGATCTGGCCACCCGGACCACCCAACCGGCCCAGCCGGTCTGCACCAACTCAGCCAGCCAGTGGCAGCCACGCATCAGCGGCTCTCGGGTCGTCTGGGAAGATGATCGCAACGGCAACTGGGATATTTACATGATGGACCTCGCCACCGGGAGCGAGCAACAGGTGAGCACGAGCCCCGGCGACAACAAGGTCGCCGATATCAGCGGTGACATCGTCGTCTGGCAGAACGTCGTCGGTGGCGTGGCGGACATCCGCATGAAGAAGAACATCGTCACCGGCGCCGAGCAGGTTGTCACCGGCGTCGAGCAGGCCGTCACCAGTGACGCCGCCTACCAGAATTCCCCCCGGATCGGCGGCGATCTTATCGTCTGGGAAGATTACCGTAACAGTAACTGGGACATCTACAAGAAGGACCTGACCAGCGGCGAGGAAAGCCCACTGGCCAGCGGCACCTCAACCCAGGCGCGGCCGGCAGTCGACCGTGAGAAAGTGGTTTACGAGGATACGCGGGGCGGCAGTTACGACGTCTGGATGGACATCGTTCCCGATATCACCCCGCCAGTGATCAGCGCGCAGTCGCCGGCTAACGGGCAACATACCGGTTGCGTATCGCCGGTTCTATCGGCCAGTTTCTCGGATAACCGTGTGGGAGTGGACTCACATACGGCGCATCTGACCCTGGACGGGCAGGATGTGACCTCCGATGCCACCATTACCGGCAATTCCATTTCTTACCAGCCGGGAACACTGGCGATAGGCCAACACAGCGCTACCCTGTCGGTCGCCGACCTGTCCGGAAACATCGCCAATTCCAGCTGGCAGTTCTACACTTCCAGCCTGGAACTGGGACTGAATGTCCTGGAGGCCTACTGGGAAAACTATGCCGATTACAACAGCCGCGAACTCTCGGTGCCCTTCCAGCTGCTCAATGTTTCAACTGACACGCCGGCCTGGTCTGTTAAGATACTCACTTCGACTGCCACCGCCGGTGTTATTCTGACGACACCGCCGGTGGAAATCAGCGATATCAGTCCGGGAGCCCACAAGGACTTTGTGCTCAAATACCTGATACCGCCGAATACCAATTCCTTCAAGACTGCGATTTATTCCAGCGTCAGCGATAGCTGTGGCGTCACCTCGTTCTTCCCCGGTCCCCCGCCGGGGGAATAAACCCGGGTAGAGGTAATAAGTACAACGAGGAGGATGTGATGAACCTCATTCATCTGAGAAAACACCTGGGTGCATGAAACTCCAGCAGCCCAGGCTGGTGCGGGTCCATCAAATCAGTGCAGGATAATTCACCGCGAGTGAGAAAATCAATGTTGCCGTCGATAACCGCTTATCGCCGCCATCAGGGCAATCAACCGGGAGGAAAACATGGATCCGCAGATGCTGGCCGCACCACTGAAGGTAAGGCGCAAGTCGTTCGCAAAGATCGGCCATGAGGTGTTTATCTCCGATCAGGCTGACAACCTTTTGCTCTGGGTGAAGCAGAAAGGCTTTAAGCTGAAAGAAGACATACGCGTTTTCGCGGATGAGAGCAAGTCGGAAGAAAGGCTCACCATCCAGGCCCGCAAGGTCATGGATTTCAATGCCGCCTTTGATGTGGTAGACCCCGGTACCGGCGAAAAGATTGGCGGTTTCAGACGCAAGGGCTGGAGTTCGTTCATCAAGGATGAGTGGCAGATCCTCGACGTGAACGAAAATCAGATCGGCGCCATCCACGAGGACACGATGGTGTTGGCGCTGCTCAGGCGTTTCTTGACCAGCCTGATTCCCCAGACCTACGAGTTCAAGGTCAATGATGAGACGGTCGCCCAGCTCAAACAGCACTTCAACCCGTTCCTGTTCAAGGGAGAGTTCCACATGTTACCCCAGGGGAGCGATAAGCTTGACCCTCGGCTCGCCATCGCTGGTGTCGTGCTGCTGATGATCATGGAAGGCCGCCAGGGCTAAGCAGTATCAGCGCCAGTTCCGGGCAACTCACATTTATTACGGGTCAATCGGGATCCAGGTTGATCTAGGAACGTGAGCCGATGCGCATCGGCAATGCGGCGATACCTTACCCCGGTTATGTTGACAAATAAACTTTTTCTAGTACACACATCGGAAATATGCAATCCTCGGGGTCCGGTGCCGGCAACCCGCCCTAAAGCTACAAATCCCCGCAAATCCCTGATAGAATGTTCCGGTCGAGCAGCGGGGGGCACGCCAGTGTCGCAAACACACCGCCTGCTTCCAGGCATAACCGTCCCGGCTCATGGCCGGACTTTTTGACCCCTTGAGGAGGTTGGAATGCAGCAGGTAACCGAAATTCGCTGGCACGCCCGGGGCGGCCAGGGGGCTGTTACCGCGGCCAAGATGGTCGCCGAGGTGGCCCTGAGCCAGGATAAGTATTTCCAGGCTTTCCCGGAGTACGGGCCGGAGCGGGCCGGAGCGCCGATCGTGGCCTTTACCCGGCTCTCCGATGAGCCCATCCAGATCTACAGCGCCATCGAGCACCCCGACTATGTGCTGGTGCTGGACCCGACGCTGCTGGATGTGGTGGATGTGACCGCCGGCACCAGCGAAGGCGCCGTAGTCATAGTCAACTCCGAGGGCGCCTGCTCCGAACTGGCCGGGCGTCCCGAGATGGCGGGCAGGAAAGTCTACACGGCCCCGGCCACAAAAATTGCCCTGGAGACCATCAAGCGGGCCATCCCCAACACGCCGCTGATCGGCGCGCTGGCAAAGGTGAGCGGACTTTTCTCCCTCGAAGGCATCCTGGAGGAAGTCCAGACATCGCTTTCCAAGAAGTTCAACGAAGATGTAGTCAACGCCAACCTCGAAGCGGTCAAGCGCGGCTACGAGGAGGTGTCGGACGAATGAGCAAGACCAAGCCCAGGAAAGAGAAGTGGGACATCAGCGATATCCAGAAATGGGGACCCGGCAGGCACGAGATCGGAGCCACCATCCCCGAGTCCGGCAACGCCGACGATTACGAGACCGGCGGCTGGCGCACCGAGCGCCCGCTCCGCGACCGGGAGAAGTGCAACGACTGCATGATCTGTTTTTTCGCCTGCCCTGACTCTTCCATCAGGGTGGAGAATGACAAGATGGTGAACATCGACCTCGAGCACTGCAAGGGCTGCGGCATCTGCGCCCAGGTCTGCCCCCGTGACGCGATCGAGATGATGAACGAGATCAAGGCATGCAAACTGGAGGAAAAATAATGGCCCGTAAAGCAATCACCGGGAACGGCGCCATCGCCCTCGCGCTCAAGCAGGTCGAGCCGGACGTCATGGCCGCCTACCCGATCACACCCCAGACCGAGATCGCCCAGAACTACGCCCAGTTCGTAGCCAACGGCGACGTGGTCACCGAGTACATCGCCGTGGAGAGCGAGCACAGCGCCATGAGCGCCGCCATCGGCTCCGCTGCGGCAGGCGCGCGCACGATCACCGCCACCTCCTCCCAGGGCTTCGCGCTGATGTGGGAGATGCTCTTTATCGCCGCCTCACTGCGGCTGCCGATCACCATGCCGGTGATCACCCGGGCGCTTTCCGGCCCGATCAACATCCACTGCGACCATTCCGATTCCATGGGCGGCCGTGACTGCGGCTGGATCCAGCTCTACGGCGAGGACGCCCAGGAGGGCTACGACAACGCCATCCAGGCCTTCCGCATCGCCGAGCACATGGATGTACGGCTGCCGGTGATGACGATGATCGATGGTTTCATCATCAGCGGCGCCATCGGCCCGGTTGAGACGCTCGACGACGAGCAGGTCAAGGAATTCGTCGGCGATTACGTGGCAGTGAACGCGCTGCTCAACGTCGAGAAACCGGTGACCGTCGGCGCCTTTGACAGCCTCGGCGGCTGGTATTTCGAACACAAGATCGCCCAGAACCGGGCCATGGAGAACGCCATGGACGTGATCGAGGAAGTCGGCCGCGAGTTCGGCGAACTCTTCGGCCGGGAATACGCGCACTTCAAGACCCATGAGATCGAGGGCGCCGACATCGTACTGGTGGCCATCGGCTCGGCGGCTGGCAACGTCAAGACCATGGTCGACACACTGCGCGGCGAGGGTAAAAAAGTCGGCGTGCTCAAGGTCCGCACTTTCAGACCCTTCCCCACAGAGCAGATCCGCGAGGCTTTGTCGGGCGCCAAGGTCATCGGCGTCATGGACCGCTCCGACTCGTTCGGAGCCCAGGGCGGGCCGCTGTTCACCGAAATCAGCTCGGCGCTGTATGAGGCTGAGACGCAACCACAGATATATAACTTCATCTACGGCCTCGGCGGCCGGGACCTGTTCCCGGACGATATTCGGGGCGCCGTGGAAATGCTCGAGAAGGCTGCCGCCGGTGAGACCTTAGCGCAGCAAAGACACTATCTCAACGTAAGAGAGGGGTGATTCCAAGTTGGCGAAGCCCAAGGAAATAGCGAATAAACCCGAACGGCTGACGGGCGGGCACAGGCTCTGCGCCGGCTGTGGCGCTCCCATCAACGTGCGGCAGGTCATGAGCGTCTGCCCCGGGCCGGCGGTGGTCAGCGTATCTACCGGCTGCCTCGAGGTATCGACAACCATCTATCCTTACACGGCCTGGAAGGACTCGATGATCCACTCGGCGTTCGAGAACGCCGGCGCCACCATCAGCGGCGTCGAGACCGCCTACAATTCATTGAAGAAGCAGGGCAAGATCAAGGACGATATGTACTTCGTCGCCTTCGGCGGCGATGGCGGCACCTACGACATCGGTCTGCAGTCGCTGTCCGGCGCGGTCGAGCGCGGACATAACTTCGTCTATGTCTGTTACGACAACGGAGCCTACATGAACACCGGCTTCCAGCGCTCCAGCGCCACCCCCTACGGCGCCTGGACGACCACCAGCCCGGTGGGCAAGGAGTCCGCTGGCAAGCAGCAGAACCGCAAGGACCTGACGGCCATCCTGGTGGCGCACGATATTCCTTATGCCGCCACGGCCTCGCCGCACAACTTCAAGGACCTGATGAACAAGGCCGAGAAGGCATTTGCCACGCCGGGGCCGGCGTTCATTAATGTGATTTCCCCCTGCCCGCGTGGCTGGCGGACGCCCGGCGACCAGACGATCGCCCTGGCCAAGGAAGCGGTGCAGTCATGCTACTGGCCGCTGTACGAAGTCGAGAACGGCAAGTACAAGATCAACTACAAGCCCAAGGGCGCCAAGAAGACGCCGGTGGCCGACTGGCTGAAGAAGCAGGGGCGTTTCGCGCACCTGTTCAAGCCGGGCAACGAAGCGGTACTGGCGGATATCCAGGACTACATCGACCGCAAGTGGGAAGAGCTGCTGAAGAAAGAGGAGTGTTTGTAGACTCCTGGCGGTTTTTCAACCGCCTCTTTTTTAGGATTTATTGCGAGTATTAGATCGGTTTGGGGCTAAAGAAATACATCAGAAATAGCACCAAGGCAAAACTAATAGTGAACAGGACGGGCATCATGATTACCCAGATAGTATTCGATAGCCTTTTATCTGGATAAAACCTATTTAAAACCAAACCGTGGAAGAAGGCCTGAGCAATAAGGAATGGCGTCAAAAAAACAATAAATCGTATATACCATGGCCTTATTGCGAACAGTGCGGAAATGTAGGCAATGGCTATGCCCATGCAGACGATACCGATCCACCAAAGAAAATTTAGCAACCACCGCGATAACCGGATGCTCCGTTTTGGAGTCGCCTCTTTATTCATTGCTTTCATCATGCTAGCGGGCCTGGGAACCAGTAAATTCTTTCCCATCGTCTTTACAGGTGACAATGAAGTTGTACAAAGCAGCAATGATGAATAATTAAATCGGCTTGGGGCTAAAAACGTATCCAAAAAATATGACTAGCCCAAGTCCAATCAGAATTAACAAAGGCATCGCAAACACCCAATTAATATGGCTTTTTCTCACGTCGGGAAATAAGTACTTCAGTACCAGCCAGTGAAGAATTATCTCTAATACAAATAATGGAATATAAGCGACTAAGAAGCGAATATACCATTCTGTTCGACTACCGAATAGGTCAAAAAATATGACAAAGGGGACATATAGATAGATGTAAAAAATAAAAATTAGCGTAGCCAGCCAAGCAATGTTAAATGCAATGAGTTTCTTTTTGATATTGGAATTATTTGCTCTACCGAAACTCATGACAGCGGCCCCGGGAACCAGTACGTTCTGCTAGCGTCATCGTTGCAGGTGGCAAAGGTTGTTGTCGCGAAGCTCCCCACATTTGTGGGAACAAAGTATTTCAGAGTCACGGTTCTGTTTGCTCCGGAAACGATGTCTCCCACCAAAAGCGGCAGAGAAGTCACTGTGTAAACGGTATCGGGTGTACAAAGAGAAGCCTGTATGGTTGATTCCAAAGCTGCGCCCGTGCCTAAGTTGCTCATGCGGTAGTCGATGGAGAGGTACCGGCTCTGGTAGTCTTCCCAACTCGCCCAATAAACTCGCTGCATGACCCAGCCAAGCTCTGGCATCGTTGTGGTCGCAGAGGCCAGGTTTGAGTTCGGGGAAGTAAGCGCCACATCGTCCAGAGTCCTCAGTGCAAAGTAATAAGTCGTGCCCGCCTCAAGGCCGGCTACTGTCACCGATTGCGTGCTGCCGGCGGGAAGCGGAGCCGGAAGCGAGGATACCGGGACTGCGTCCTTCCAGTCATCGTCGGTGATAGGAGACGTAGAGTAACGGAGATCGTATAATTTGGCTACTCCCTCGTTACCGTCATCGCCGGGAGCCATAAAGTTTAAGGTTACGCTTCCGGAAGAAACACCGGATGCCATCAGATCCGTTACTTGAACTGGAGGGGTGAAATCCACACTTTTCGTGGTGGTGACATCCGGTATCTTTGGAGTGATGTTGCCGTCGCCGTTTGTGTCCAGGTTCAGTGTATAGTTCTTCGATGCATCTACGGTCATGGTCGCAGTGGTGGCGGGATTTACCTGTATGGATTGGTAATTGAGCGTATCCACCGTGCCTCCGGAACGATCCGGCGCGGTCAGGATCAGTTCGCAGGGCCCCGTGCCCGTGCCGTTAACTTCCGCGGTGAATCCGGAGTTTATGTCCCCGCCGTGGATGATGATGCTCTTACGGTCCGGATATTCCAGATACTCCGATCCTGGGATTTCACGGTCGATGCCACCTGTGGCGTTCTTGCCCACGTGTCTTCCCGCAGAGTCATAGATATGTATATCCACCGGAGATTTAGCGGTAAGCTGAACGTCGGTGCCGTCTCCCGTGTCGTCCTGGCAGCCATCGCACTGATCCGCCCAGCCAAAGGGATTGTTCCAGGAGTTTTGCACAGTGGGGTTGTCGGGACCGTCACGGTAGCCGTTTTGTCCGGTGCAAAGCGTAGCACCGGTGTATTCTCCCCACTGGCCTTTAAAGTTCAGCCAGTCGAACTCCGTGCCTGATGCCTCTGCGGGTTCAGGTAACAGCTTTACGGCTGGATTCCAGGTGTCGCCATCGCCCTGGGCCACATCCCACGCTAATGGCCAAAAAATGTGGAATTTATCACCCGCTTGAAAATAATTCGCATGAGAGCCAGCGGCAACGTAAACAATCGGGTGGCCGTTCGGGCCCTCGACTGCATCCCAGGGTCGCCATGTACCCCCGCCGTGATGGCTATAGGCCGCCTGAACAGGATCGGAATTTTCATTCAGATCCACCTGCACCAGTTCCCAGTCGCCTTCGTGGAAAAGTTCGGGGTGATCGTTGGCATAATAATTTATCCAATACTGAATAGCGCTGTTCCCGTTTTCCGTTTCTGCCGGAACCATGCGTGCATAAATTGTTGCCGGAAATTGATCCTTTCTCTGGACATAAGTAGATGTATAGTGATCGTTTATGTACCCTCGATCTATTGAACAGGACGAATCGCCTCCTCCGGCTTCGACAGACTGACCGGGCACATCGATGAACAGGTCAACAATTTCTGAAACAGAAGCGAGGTCGTGAGCTGTGGGATTGGCTTTAGGATCAAATTCCGGATCGTTTCTTTTCCTCAAGAACGTTCCCGGAGAAGTGAGAAACTGCTCTACCGGCATAGGACCGAAGTTTTCATCCTTGGCCAAATGAAGATCAGGCCTGTACTTCATGGCCAGCGCATATTCCAAATCACCAAATTCCGTATAATAAATATCTCCATACCGACCCTGTTCACAATTTTGAGAGCGTGCATCGGGCCAGACGATACGATTTGATGAAATTCTCGGCGACAGCCCCCCCACACTTGTATCGATCGATAAAGTGATATCTTTGGACAGGTCGTGGACATATACTTTTCCTGGTGCGACATCTACCCCAACCCATTCAGGCATTGAAGACCAGACAACTTTATCTCCATCAATATCTGCTCCCAAAAGTACATCAGGCTTGCTATAAATTGTTCGTATTACTTGAGTCGCCAGATCAAAGATTCTTATTTCATTGTTTTGCCCCGCATCAATTAATAGCAGGATTTGGCCATCACTAATGCCCGCAATACTGGCCACGGTATTAATGAGGATTTGTCTTTCTTCACTTGTGACAATATTTTTTGCATAAATATTGGATCGACCACTTTGGTATCCTGGTTCGGACCAGATTAACCAGTCTCCTTCAATCTTAGGGGTGCGCTGATTACCCGCTTTTTGAATAACCGCTGTTTCTTGTTGCGTCGTTGTGTCAAACATATAGATGTCGTCATTTCCGTTACGTGAGTCCGACCAAACAATTTTATTACCTGAAACATCGTGGCCACGCTGCGAAAAGGGTGAATCTGATACCGGAAGAGGTCCAGGGCCATCCAAATATTTGTAATACACTTTAAAATAGGGTGGTGTAGTGCCATAAGTTTCTTCCCAAACTACCAGATTGCCACTTATTACCGGCTGAGTTTCATTGTTTAAACTTTCGCTTAATCGTTGCTCGGAAGCAGGAGAGGAAAGGTTTTTGTAATAAACGTGACCGAAATTTAAATTTCCTGAAACCCAGACTACATTGGTGCCGCTGATATCTGGAGTGCCCTCACATGGAGTAAGATCATAAGCCACGGGTGAATCACCATAAATCCACTCATCGCTTGCGTTTGCTACAGCAGCAGAGAAACACATTGCAAGAAGTAAGAAGATCGGGGCAATTATTGTCAAGCAAATACGGTGATTTAACAAAATGTTATAGATGCTAGACATAGATTCAAATCCCCCTTGGCCAAGATTATCAGGAATTTCTAGGCTAGACTGAAGTGGAGCCGCACTTCGTAGCCACTGGTTCCGTCGTGCCGGTGGGCCCAGACGATCTTGTCGCCCTCGATGTCGGGCTTGCAGTCGATGCCGCTGTCGTCGAATATCGTCCGCGTCTGGCCGCTTGAGAGGTCATAGAGGACGATGCCGCCCGTGGTGGCGTTAAAGCCGGGGTTTATGTTCCAGACCACCCGGTTGTCGCTGATGCGGGGGGATTGCTCGAGTGCGCTCTGATGGTCGGTGGTTAAGGGTCGCTCCTCGCCGGTGACTACGTTTCTGGCGTAGATGTCGTTCCGGGTGGGATTACCGTTAACATAGGTGCCGCCACGGTTGTCGACCCAGACCACCCAGTCGCCGTCGATAGCCGGTTGCGTCTGGGTGCTGGAGGCGGTCGAAACCGGCTGCGCCCCCAGGGAGGGGTTATCGAGGTCGTACATGTAGATGTCGGCCTGCCAGAAGCCGGCGCGCTGGTCCTCCCAGACGATACGGTGGCCCGATACGGCCAGACGCACCGGTCTTGCCCCCGAAATGCTTAGTGTCCGCTCGCAGCCGGCCATGCCAGGACAGCCCTCGCCCAGGAACATATAGTGGATCTGGGACGGGTAGCCCTGGAGCCAGACCACCAGGTTGCCGCTGATGGCCGGCGCTTTCTGACTGTCGGTGGACTGTCCGTTCCCGGGCTCTATGACCAGCGGCACTTCAGCATCGTTATTGTTCAGATCCTTGAAGAAGATACGGGCGGGGTTGCCGGCGCCACCGCCCGGCCTGCCATCGCTCCAGACGGCGATGTTACCGCTTATATCGGGCTGACTCTGGCCTGCCGGGTGGGTGTCGGTCACTGGTGAGTCGGCACCGTAGATCCATTCGTCGCCGGGGTTGGCATGAGCGTATCCCGCCAGTGTAATCAAGTGAATAAGAAGTGAAGACAGGATGATGAAAAAATAACGAAACCTCACCGTTCGCGACATTTTGATGCAAGTACAACCTGCGCTTATCAAGTTCCCCACCCCTTCAATTGCGGTTTCAGCGTTTTATTCGTTTCCACGACCGCCAGCTGCAGGGAAAATATCATACAGTTCAGCCCGGTGTCATCATCCGTTGGTTTTATCTTTACGCGTGAAAAGTATGATTTATCGCGGTTAGCTACCCGGGCGTTAATGTTTTAGAATCTGCAGGATGCCAATAATGGGGTCACCGTAATGAACGGATGAAATTAAGGTCATGCCAATAATCGTACAAAAATACGGCGGCACTTCCGTGAGCGACACGGAGCGGATCAAGAACGTGGCGCGGCGGCTCTGCTCGGCGCAGGACGAGGGCTACCAGGTGGTGGCCGTGGTCAGCGCCATGGGTGACTCCACCGACGAGCTGCTGAAGATGGCCCACGAGATCTCCGCCGACCCGCCCGAGCGCGAGCTGGACATGCTGCTCTCCACCGGGGAGCGCATCAGCGTGGCGCTGCTGGCCATGGCCATCCATGAGATGGGCAATGAGGCGATATCGCTCAGCGGCCGCCAGGCGGGTATCCAGACCAACACGGTTTTCACCAAGGCGCGCATCACCGGCGTCGAGACCGGCCGCTTAAGCGAGGAACTGAACAGTGGTAAAATTGTGCTTGTCGCCGGTTTTCAGGGAGTGTCTGTGGATGAGGACATCACCACCCTGGGACGCGGCGGTTCCGACACCACCGCGGTGGCCATCGCCGCCGCCCTGGAAGCGGAAGAGTGCGAGATTTATACCGACGTGGATGGGGTATATACCGCCGACCCGCGCGTGGTCGGACTGGCGCGCAAACTCGGCACCGTCTCCTACCAGGAGATGCTGGAGATGGCGGCGACCGGGTCCGAAGTCCTGATGTTGCGCTCGGTGGAGTATGCTCAAAAGTACGGTGTTCCACTACATGTACGCAGCAGTTTTACCGACGAGCCCGGTACCTGGGTCAGAGAGGAAGATGAGACCATGGAAAAAGCAGTCGTCAGCGCCATAGCCCATTCGACCGACGAGTCCAAGCTCACCCTGATCAGGGTGCCGGACCGTCCCGGCGTGGCAGCCACTGTCTTCGGCGACCTGGCCGAGGCCAACGTCAACGTGGACATGATCATCCAGAACGTCAGCGAGCAGGGGACCACCGACATCTCCTTTACGGTGGTACAGGCGGACCTGCCGGCGGCACAACAGGCACTGGACAAGGTCTGCGACGAGCTCGGCGTGGCCTATATAATCGGCGAACAGATGGGCAAGGTCTCCATCATCGGCGCCAGCATGAAGAGCTACCCCGGCGTCGCCGCCAAGATGTTCAAGACGATGGCGGACGAGGGTGTCAATATCGAGATGATCAGCACCTCGTCGATCAAGGTGAGCTGCGTGATCGAGCGCGACCAGGTGGAAAAGGCAGTGAGGGCGCTGCACTCGGCATTCAACCTGGAAGAATAACGGTGGACACCCTGAGCGAAGCGAAGAATCTCGAGATTCCTCGTCGTTCATCTCATAAGAAAGACAAATAACCAATGGCAAACGCATACAACATAGCGGTAGTCGGCGCCACGGGAGCGGTGGGCGGTGTCATGCTGAAGCTGCTGGAAGAGCGCAACTTCCTGGTGAATAATCTACGGGCACTGGCCTCTGAGCGCTCAGTCGGTCAGACCGTTCCTTTCGAAGGCGTGGACATCGAGATCGAAGAGCTGACCCCTGACAGTTTCGAAGGGGTGCAGATCGCGCTGTTCTCGGCCGGCAGCGCCCGCAGCAAGGAGTTCGCACCGGCGGCGGTAGCGGCCGGCGCCGTGGCCATCGACAACTCCAGCGCCTTCCGCCAGGAACCCAATGTGCCTTTGGTCGTACCCGAGGTCAATCCCGAGGACGTCAAGTGGCATGAGGGCATCATCGCCAATCCCAACTGCTCTACCATCCAGATGGTGGTGGCGCTGAAGCCGATCTACGACGCCGTCGGCATCGAACGGATCATCGTGACCACTTTCCAGTCGGTCTCCGGAACGGGGAACAAGGCCATCGCGGAGCTGTTCAGCCAGTCGGAAGCCGTGCTGGAGTCGGGCGAAGCGGAGGTCAACGTCTATCCGCACCGGATCGCCTTCAACGTCATCCCGCATATCGAACATTTCCACGACAACGGCTACTCCAACGAGGAAGTGAAGATGGTCAACGAGACCAGGAAGATCTTCAGTGACCCGGAGATCGGTCTGAGCGCCACCTGCGTGCGGGTACCGGTCTACAACGCCCACAGCGAAGCGGTAAATATCCAGACTACACGGCCGATCAGCGTCGATGAAGTCAGGCGGCTGATGCTGTCCGCGCCCGGCGTGGTCCTGCTCGACGATCCCTCGGCGAACGAATACCCGATGCCGGTGATCGCCGAAGGCAAGGATGATGTTTTCGTCGGCAGGATCCGTACCGACGATTCCGCCGAGAACTCGCTGAACCTCTGGGTGGTGAGCGACAACCTCCGGAAGGGCGCCGCCACCAACGCCATCCAGATAGCGGAGCTGCTGATCAGCGGCGGCATGCTCGACTAGCGAGGCGGCTGGCCGACGGCTACTTGACGTATGTTTACCCAAGCGGCTGGTCGCCACCGGGTCATCTCGCTCCTATCCCTGCAGTTCCCCGTTCATCGCCCACTGTTCCTTGGGCACATCACGGAAGACGATCCAGACGTGCTCTTTCGGGGTGCCGGCGATTTCCACGAAAGCCTCAGTGATTTTGTCAACCAGAGCTTCCTTCTGCTCGCGGCTGCGTCCCTCGTATAATTTTACTTCTACGAACGGCATTGCTTCCTTCCCTCGTTAAGGTTTCCCGGCGTCATGAACCGAGCCAGGGACCGAGTTCTTCCAGAAGCTTCTTTTTCGGCAGGGCGCCGATCAGCTTCTTCTTCACCTCGCCACCCTCGAACAGGAACAGGGTCGGGATGCTGAGGACGTCGTATTTGCTCGCCGTCAGCTGGTTGGAATCGACGTTGAGTTTCCTGACCAGGACCTTTCCGTCATAATCGTCAGCGATTTCATCCAGGATCGGCGCCATGGTCCGGCAGGGTCCGCACCAGGGGGCCCAGAAATCAACCACGACCGGGCTGGCGGACTTGAGAACGTCCGCCTCGAAACTTGCGTCGGTAACTTCGGAAACCTTGTCGCTCACTCTTCCTCCTTCAGGGAGTGGGGAAGCAAAAACATCCGCTAAAAACTTTGTCGGTATTATAGCCCAGCTGGCGGAATTTGTAACTATCCGGCCTTGCGGGCTGGATAGGGCTTGGCGGGATAATCCAGCATTGCTTGCCTGAGATTCAGACTTCCTCGATATACCGTTCCGCCTCGACGGCCGCCAGGGCGCCCTCACCCACGGCCACCGCTACCTGTTTGAGCAGGTTGGCGCGGCAGTCGCCGGCGGCGAATATGCCTGGCACGCTGGTCTGCAAACGCTCGTCGGTGATGATGAAGTCCCGGCTGTCCATGTCGAGGATGCCGCCGCAGAAGACAGTGTTGGGCACGGTACCTATATAGAAAAAGACCCCGTCCACCGGCCGGCTGCTACGCTCGCCGGTGTTCTTGTTCTCCAGCACGATCTCCTCGACCTTGCCGGTGCCGAGGATCTTCTTCAGGTGGGAATCCCAGAGGACCTCGACCTTGTCGTTGGCGGCGGCCCGTTCCTGGAGAATCTTGTCGGCGCGCAGTTCATCGCGGCGATGGACTATATAGACCTTGCTGGCGAATCTGGTCAGAAAAATGGCTTCCTCCACCGCCGAGTTACCGCCGCCGATGACGGCCACGACCTTGTCGCGGTAGAAAGCGCCGTCGCAGGTGGCGCAGTAGGATACGCCGCGGCCGCGAAGCTCTTCCTCGCCGGGGATGCCCAGCGCCTTCGGCTCGGAACCGCTGGCGATGATGATGGCTTTGGCGGTAAAGGAGTCGTCCTCGGTCCTGATTATGTGGTTTTCACCCTCGACCTCGATGGTGGCCACCGGGGCGATCTCACGGAGTTCAGCCCCGAACTCGACTGCCTGCTGCTTCATCAGCTCCATCAGCTGGAAGCCGCCGACACCCTCGGGAAAACCGGGATAGTTCTCGATCAGGTCGGTGGTCGCCGCCTGGCCGCCAAAGGTGGCCTTCTCGAGGATGAGCGTTTTCAGGCGCGCCCGGCCGCTGTAGAGCCCGGCGGTGAGACCGGCCGGCCCGGCGCCGATGATGATCACATCATATGTTTCCGTCATTGAAGAGCCTTCCTCGGTCTTTCTGAATAAGGATTCTATCAGATAGCCACTGGTTTTTTAGATGGCGAATTCAACCTTGAA
>JAENWV010000196.1 GCA_016650015.1 Thermoleophilia bacterium
AAAAAACTTGCAACGACATTCTCTTCAGCATAGAATAAGCATTATATTAGGATCTAAATTTAATGCTGGAGGCAAGCCATGACGCTGAGTATTACCGAAGACATCCGCTCAATTACTGAATTAAAACGAAATACAAACTCCGTACTGGACCAAATCCATAAGACCAAACGCCCTGTCGTCTTGACGGTAAACGGTAAGGCGGAGGCTGTAATTGTTGACGCAAAAGAATATGAGAAAATAACAATGGCCTTTAATATGCTCAAACTTCTCCTGCCGGCCGAGGGGGACATCAAGGAGGGCCGTTACACGGAGGCCAAAGGTTTTTTTGAGGAGTTCAAGCGTGAAAAAGGCATATAAGGTATTCATTACCGAAAATGCTCGGGATGACCTCAGACATATTTTCTCCTATATCGCTGAAAACAGCATAAGTGATGCAAAAATATTTGTCTCTGAGCTGGAGAAGAAAATAAATACCCTTTCAACCCTGCCAGAACGAGCATCATATATTCCAGAAAATGTATTTTTTGGCACGGATTACAGACAGTTAATACTCAGAAAATATAGAGTTATTTATCGCATTGATAAAGATGAGATTTTTGTATTGAGAGTAATTCAGGGTTCGAAGCTTCTTGAACTTTAACGCTTCGCCTGGCGTGATCATGCGTTACGCGAACGTCGATCGCGTTGAGAGCGTGATCAGGCCCTATCTTGAGGCTCTGCTGTGACCGCTCGTGCTATATTTTCATTGCTCCCGGGAGTCTTCCGGGCAAGTGTCCTGGAGCGTCAGCAAACACACTAGCTTAAGGAGAGATATATGGCCGGAGGAAGAATTGGGGTGATCGGCGGCTCGGGCTTTTACGAGCTGCTGGAAAATCCCCGTGAAGAGATTGTATCAACGCCGTTCGGCAGCCCCAGCGATGCCATCACCATCGGCGAGCTGGCCGGCCGCGAGGTCTGCTTCCTGCCGCGGCATGGCAAGGGGCACAGGATCATGCCCAGCGACCTGCCTTTCCAGGCGAATATCCTGGCGATGAAGCAGCTGGGCGTGGAGTGGATAATCTCCGCCAGCGCCGTGGGCAGCATGAAGGAGGAGATCAAACCGGGCGACATCGTCATCCCCGACCAGTTCTTCGACCGCACCAGGCAACGGCGTTCGACCTTTTTCGGCGAAGGCTGCGTGGCGCACATCTCGTTTGCCGATCCCGTCTGCAGCGAGCTTTCGACGCTACTCGCCCAGGCCGGGCGGGACGCCGGCGCCACCATCCACGAAGGCGGCACATATGTGTGCATGGAAGGGCCGCAGTTCTCAACCAGGGCAGAATCGCTGGTCTACCGCAGCTGGGGCGTAGATGTAATAGGCATGACCAACCTGCAGGAAGCCAAGCTCGCCCGGGAGGCGGAGATCTGTTATGCCACCATGGCCCTTGCCACCGATTATGACTGCTGGTACGAGGGCGAAGAGGACGTCACCATCCAGCAGGTCATCGAAACGGTCAACAACAACGTGGCGATGGCCAAGAAGATCGTGGCGACGGTGATACCGCGCATCGGCGAGGAGCGTACCTGCGCCTGCGCCAGCGCCATGGAATACGGGATAATGACGGCGCCGGAGGCCATCCCCGTTGAGACCAAGATCAAGCTGAAGGATATTATCGGCAAGTATGTGAGTTAATATTTTGATAAATTATCATACAGGCCTGTAATAGTTTTACTGATAATTATTGGTTATACTGATTAAACATTGGTTTAACTGACGATGGAGTGTTGAAAATGTACACTGCCAGAACATCCTCCAAAGGGCAGGTCGTAATCCCGAAAGAATATCGGGACAAGCTGGGAATCAAGGCGGGAGAGCGTGTGGGGATCAGCATCGTTGCCGACCATGTGGAGATATACACGCTTCCGGAAGACCCCGTCGAGGAAATCTGCGGCATCTTCTCCGAGGGGTCATCGCTGGTTGACGCCCTCCTGGAAGATAGAAGAAAAGAAAAGGAACATGAAGACCGGCTCCTCGGTTCTTGACGCGTCCGCCCTGCTTGCCTACCTGAAAAGGGAGGAAGGGTACGAAATGGTGAAGGCGGCATTATCCGCTGCCTCCGCGAATGATATTGCTATACTGATGAACGAGATCAATCTCGGTGAGGTGTATTACATCATTGTCAGAGAGCGTTCCCTGGAAGCCGCCCGATATTTTTTGCACGAACGACTCCCCTTGCTTCCGATCAAACTGGTCCCTAACTCGCTCGCGGAGGTCACGGCGGCGGCTGAGTTCAAGGCGAGTCTGGGCCTGCATTACGCCGACGCTTTCGCGGCAATGACGGCAAATCAGAGCAATGCTGTTTTGCTGACCAGCGATCGTGACTTTGAAAAAGCGGCGGCTGAAATCGAGATCCACTGGTTGAAATAGCGCCAGCCGTGATGCAAACGGCCTGCCGTGATACAAACGGCCAGCCGGGTGACAAATCCCCCGCTGCTCATTAGAATGTAATCGTTGATTCTTTCCGGGTTTTCCCTGTTCTCAAACGCAGAGAGATGGTGGGTTAGTCAAACAAGTAAAGCAACGTCCCCCGAGGAGGCCGGGGCGTAAGTTTCTAAAGTTCAGCAACGTCCCCTCAAAGGAGGCAGTGTGTCAATACTTGTAGTAGGTTCCGTCGCCCTCGACTCGGTCGAGACCCCTTTCGGCACGGTTGATGACGCGCTCGGCGGCGCGGCGGTTTATTTTTCCTACGCGGCCAGTTTCTTCAACCGGGTACGCCTGGTCGGCGTCATCGGCGAGGATTTCCCCCAGGAGCACATAGAGCTGCTGGCGGGCCGTAACATCGACCTGGCCGGCCTGGA
>JAENWV010000104.1 GCA_016650015.1 Thermoleophilia bacterium
CACCGACCGAAGAGCATCCTCGCCGTCCACGGCCTCGCTGACATCGTATCCCGCTATCTCCAGCACCTTCTTCAGCAGGCGCCGGACGTCGAAGTTATCGTCGACCACAAGAATGTTTTTCCTGCCGTCTGCAACCAATTTGCCTCTGCCCCCCCATCTGTTATTTAGTACTTATCTATTTAGACCGCTTGTTACTCATTGCTGAAGTTCAATGGTCGTTTATCACTGCGCATTGATACCTTTCATTGAAACGGCGAGACCATGTGGAATCGAAGCATGGAAGGTGCTGCCCTCGCCCGGCCGGCTATCCACCCAGATTCGTCCCTGGTGCATCTCGACGAACCTTCTACTGATGGTGAGGCCGAGACCGACCCCCGCCGAGTTGACCAGCCCGGGAGACTCCTGGTGGAAACGGTCGAAGATCGCCTCGGCCTGTTCGGAACTGATGCCGATGCCCGTGTCCCTGACCGAGAAAACGGTCTCATCGGGCGTCTGTTCGACGGTGACCTCGATACTTCCTGCCTCGGTGAACTTGATGGCGTTGCCGATCAGATTCAACAATGTCTGCCGCACTTTACCCGCATCCAGCACCACTGGTTTCAGTCCTGCCGGAATCGCCGCTTCAAGAGTCAGGCCTTTCTCACGGGCGATTGATGTCTGGCTGACGACAGCCTGCTCAGCCAGGTTACCGGGTGCCGTTTCTTCCAGAAACAGGGACACGCGGCCCGCTTCGATCTTGGCAAGATTCAGCAGATCATCAATAAGCCGTAAAAGCTCGAGACTGTTGGAATGAACGATGGCAAGGTCGTTCGCCTGCTCATCGTTGACCTCGCCGTCCAGTCCATCCAGTATCAACTTGCTGAAACCGATGATCGAGTTCAACGGCGTTCTCAACTCGTGGCTCATGTTGGCCAGAAATTCGGACTTCATCCGGTCCAGTTCGCGCAGTTTGAGGTTTGCTTCCTCCAGGTCGCGACTCTTGCGTTCGCTTTCCTGGTACATGCGAGACAGGGCCTCTGTCCTCTCCTTGACCCGAATCTCCAGCTTCTGGGCTGAACGGGAGAGCTTGCTGTAGAGGCCGGCATTCTCGACCGCCACCGCTGCCTGGCGCGATACCAGCGAAAGAATTTCTATATCCTCATCCGTGAATATGCGGCTGTTGCCAATGGCCATCACGCCAATGGCGCCCATGCAACGATCACCCATCATCAGCGGCACCGATACCACCGCCGTGACGCCTGCGTCGACAAACTCCTCGCGCCTCAGCTCAGATCCCGGATAATCGTTGACGATCCGCGGTTCGCTTTTTTCGATGACGTCACCGGCCAGACCTTTTCGTTTCGGCGAGGTCATCTGGCAAATTCCCGTTGGCAGGTTGTGCACGTAGGGAAAGGTTAAGAGGTCGCGCTCCTCATCCAGCAGGGCGATCGAAGCGGCGTCAGCCTTGACTATTCCGGCCGCCTGGCTGACGACCTGGTCGAGGATTTTGCCGAGATCAAGACCCGAAGTGATACTGATGGCCACCTTGTTGAGCTCCCGCTGGATACGCAGCCTCTCGCTGGTTTCCCTGAACAGCCGTGCGTTCTCGAGGGCGACCGCGGCCTGGTCGGCGATTATCATGGAAGTCTCCACATCGTCCTGGGAAAAAACCTGCTTCTTGTCCATAATGAACAGGGTCAGGATTCCCAGCGGCTTGTCGCCAACCATCACCGGCGCCATCAGCATGCTGTGGACTTCATGTTTTTCAAAAGCCTGCTCCAGGGAGCTCAGATGGTCGGGATACCTCGCGTAGTCTTTGACGACGGTCGGCTTGCCGGTCTGAAGAGCCCTGCCCGCGACCCCCTCATGCAACGGCAGCTCCGGTATTTCCAGATCGGGCGGCATGTTGTAATGGTAGGGGATCTGAATTACCTGCCGCTGTTCGTTAATGACCCCGACCACGCCAAAATCGGCGCCACTCATCTCAACGGCATTCTTGACCACCCATGAGAGTGCCTTGTCCGGATCAAGGCTGGAAGAGATTTCGCGGGCTATGTGGGCCAGCTTTTCCAGCCGGTGGCTCTTTTCAACGATCTGCTGTTGCACCTTGATCTGCTCGGTCACAAGGCGCACGACTTCCAGGCCGGCGACTATCTCACCGTGGTCGTCAAAAATCGGCGTGGCGACGATCTCGGCGACGATCTGATTCCCTTCCTTGTCAAAACCGAAATGGGTAGTGCGGCAGGGTTTGCCTGTATTGAAAGCCATCTCCACCGGACAGTCGGAGCAAAGTTCCGGGCGCCGCTCGTATACCTGATAACAGTAGCGGCCCTCAAGGTCATCACCGAGCATGCGTTTTTGAGCGGCATTGGCGTAGATGACCCGCATGTTGCGGTCCTGAACACTGACGCCGTCATCGGTGTTCGCCAGAATGGTGGCAAAGAGGTTTTTCCGCCAGTCCGGCTCCTCGGCCTCTTGGCCGGTCTTCCCGGCTAGACCGGTTTCACTTTTGTTGGCAAACAATGAGCAAAACCTTCCCGTTGATGTTTGGCAGACAGGCGATTCCAGAGACCCCGCTGGCTTATATTCCCCGATTATCTGCTTTTAACCCCTGAAACCTTAGCGGATGCTATTTTTAACTATCACGAGGCGGAAAAATAGTCGGCGATGCCGGCGTCCAGAGCCTGGGCCACCCGCAGCTGATATTCCGGAGAGGTCAGACGGCGGTCCTCGTCCGGGTTGGTCATGAAGCCAACCTCCGCCAGGATTGCCGGTACGTCCGACCAGTTGAAACCGAGCATGTCGCTGCGCTCGACCACGCCGAGGTCGGGCACGCCCAGGCCGTTGACCAGCGCCGCCTGTATGGACCTGGCCGCCCTGGTGCTTTCCACAACAATGTCATCGGTCCAGCCGGGTATCGACGCCGGATACAGGGTGCTGGCACCGTTAGCCGACTGGTTCGTGGAACCGTCACAGTGGATGCGGACGTAGAGGTCGGCGCCCGCCTGGTTGGCAATCAGCGTGCGGTCGCGGGCCAGGCCTTCAAAGTAATCTCCCTCCCGGACCATCACCACTTTAGCGCCTTCCGCTTCGAGCAGGACCTTGAGCTGTTTGGCGATGGCGAGGGTGACGACATATTCAGGTACGCCGGAGATGACGCCGCTGGTGCCGCCCGGCTCGGTGGTCTTGGTCTCGCTGGAGCCGGGCCCGATCGGCTCGCTGCCGGAATTGGTATTGACGGCGTGGCCGGGATCTATGCAGATGACACGTCCGGCCAGGCGCTTGTCATTAGTGCTGACTGCCGCTGCCGAGGTGGGCGGCCGCGGCGTTATCCGGACTGCGGCAACCGGCCCGATTGCCCCGATCACACCGCTACCAGACGCTGATTCACCGGGCAGGGGAACCGATTGAAAAGCCGCCGGTTGCAAGGCGGCGGAGTCTTCTGCCGGCACGTTCTCCCGTACGGCCTGCTCACTATTATCAGCCCCGGAACCTAAGCCCTGTTTGACGACCACGAATCCGGTTACCGCCGCAACCGCCAGTATCACCAGCGCCGCCAGCGCCATCAATCTTTCCCGCCTGATGCGGGAGGCGCGATCACCACAGGAAGTGCGGCCGCCGCCAGGGTCTCGTTCACCTCGAGGAGCGTTGCTGTACTCGAAATCGCGATTGTCGAATTCGTGAGGCGGCATTATCTCTATTTAATCACTTTTTGGGCTATGAAAGGTGTTTTTGAAAGAGGTGATTCTGGCAGGAGTGGAGCCGGTGACAGGATTTGAACCCGTGGCCTGCTGATTACAAATCAGCTGCTCTAGCCAACTGAGCTACACCGGCCGGTGGAGAAGTCTTATTATAACCAACGGCCCGGGATGAAAGAACCGCGTAAAACAAGGGGCTCCCTCGCGGGCGCCCCTGAAATTTCGCTATTTGCGGGTTTTTGGCCCCGCAGGCGCACCTGGAGCCCTAGAAATGAACCTGGCGGCTCTGTATGTGAAGGTCTACTTTACGTTTAATCCTCTGCAGGGCGTTGTCCACGCTCTTGGTGTCGTAGCCGATGTCCTCGGCGATCTGCTCATAGGAAAGGCCTTCAAGGTACAGGCTGAGGACGCTGGTCTCCAGATCGCTGAGCAGGCGGCCCAGGCAGTCCTTGAGACTGGCAACTTCCTCGGAGCTGATGACCACATTAAGCGGATCGTGGATCGGTGACCCGGGCAGGATATCGCCCAGCGAGCACTCGCCGTCGTCATGGGAGGTCGGTGAATGGCTCAGGGAGAGATAGGTGTTCAGCGGCTGGTGTTTCTGCCGGGAAGCGGTCTTGATGGCAGTGATGATCTGGCGGGTGATGCAGAGTTCGGCGAAACTGCGAAAAGAGGCCTCGCGGTCGTCCCGGTAATCGCGGATGGCCTTGGTCAGGCCGATCAGCCCCTCCTGCACCAGATCGTCGGTGTCCCCGCCCGACATGAAGTAAGAACTGGCCTTGAGCTTGACGAAACCGTGATACTTGGAGATTATCGCCTCGAAGGCGTCCAGCCTCCCCGACCGCGCCTTGGCGATCAGCATTACATCTTCGTCCTGCCCCATTGAAGTTTTCAAGACTCTCCCCTCTCCTTATCCGACCTGTTTACCGGATAAATCGCCGGGTTCACGTCCACGTGACGGTTTTCGCCAAAGGCCTGAAAAAACCTTCACGTTTACTTCCGGGCCAGATTCCCAGGAACCTGCACGGTTGTGCTAACCGCGCCCCCTCCGCATTTCTTCCAGTTTCCGCAAAGTCTCGACGTCTACTTTATGTTCAAGCTTCCAGCGCATTTTATCCTTTTCGGGAGAGAATGCAAGCTTTTTTGCAAATTTTTTTATTTCCGCCAGAAAATGCCTTGGCGTAACCCGCTCGACCCGTTTCATCAAGGCGCCTTTCTGCACCTCCCAGTCGGCGCTTACCACCTTGATGCCGTCTTTGGTGGCCGCCAGCTTCTGCTGCACCAGCTTGCCGATGAGAATGTCCGCGATCATCGATTTCGAGGAGTAGCAGACTGTGACTGCGGTGTTGGGCACCGGATGGCATTCGGGAGACTCGGCGACCGTCGAGTCAAAAACGATAATCGCCTCGTCGCCGGCCGAAGCTATGTAGCTGATCACCTCTTCGACCAGGGCCTGCCGTTTGTCTTCCAGCTCATCCCTGGTAATACCATCAGGTTCGCGGGTATGAAGGACGTTATAGCCGTCAATGATGTAGATCATGTTCGCTCCCGCCATCGATCATCAGAGCTTCCTGTATTCGATGCCGGCCAGGCCGAAATACTTCCAGCCGAGCAGCCGGCGCTGCCAGCTCCAGGCGCGGCTGCTCTCGAAACCCGCTCCTGCGGCCAAGTCATTTATCTGCTGGGTAGTCAAACGCTCATCCTGGGGCGGTCCGAACAAACCCGACTCGGTGAACTCGATGACGCAGAGCCTGCCGCCGGTTCTGGTTATCCTCGCCACCTCGGCAAGGAACCGTTCCGGTTCATCCACTTCGTGAAGGACGAACGCCAGCAGCACCGCGTCGACCGAGGAGTCCGGCAGCGGCAGGGTGCTCTCATCCGACTTGACCGCCTCGATGTTTTGTACTTGCTTCTCCAGCAGATTCCGGCGTAATAGCGCCAGCATCTTCTCATTGAGATCGAGGGCGTGGACTTTTTCGACCCGCGCCGCCAGGGGGATGGCGAAGAAACCGGTGCCGACGCCAACTTCAGCCCAGATCTCACCAGGGAGCGGCACAAATCTGCTTAGCAGTGCGTTCGGCGGCGCCAGAAACCGCCGCAAACGGCCTTCGAGGTGTCCGGCTTTTTCGGCTTCGTACTTGTGGCCTGCCATGACCGCTCTTTTCGTTCGGGATTATGCTGAAATCAAAGGCTTGTGCAGGAGCCCGGTTTCAGGGCTTCCTGACCAGCTTCGGCCCCTGCGGAGTATCGCGCACCTCATAGCCGGCGGCGGCCAGCTTGTCCCGGGCCGCGTCCGCCGCGGTGTAGTCGCCATCCTTACGGGCCTTTTCCCGCTCGGCCACAAGGTCGAGGAGTTCCTGCTCGAGGCCGGCTTCA
>JAENWV010000057.1 GCA_016650015.1 Thermoleophilia bacterium
ATGCCGAAACCCTCTTCCTTGAGGGCCGCGGTCAGCCGTTCGATTGCCTCCTCGAACGGATAATCCAGATTCACTTCAAAACTGATTGCTGCTGAAGACTCCATCGATCCTCCTGTGGCTTGATGCCTGAGATCAGGCTACGCTGACTATACCCATTTGACGCGGAAGTGTGGCATTGGATTCAGACGCCCGGCGGTGACGCCATTGGTGTTGCCGGCGACCGGACAGCTCGCTTTGGCCGTTGTGTAAGTGCAGCCGATAGCGGTCATTGCCAGCGCCCTCTTCCATGGTTTTTACATGATGGGATTGCCCGTTGTTTCATCAGGCCGACGCCTTGCTTGATTTTTATCTAGTTTATTGTTTGAGTCAGGATGGTGCCAGAAGCGGTGGTACTTTTTCTTTATTTCCGGCCGCGGGCCGTCTCGATCGCCGCTTTGATATCCCGAGGCAACGGCTTATCGGCCACAATAAATTCGTAGAGCTTGTCGGCCAGTTGCGGCGAGCGGTAGAGCTCGCGCTGCAGGCTCCTCTGGCGAAATTCGAAGAAGTGTTCCGGCTTCACCCGCAAGGCCCTGGCGATGACCTTGATGACTTGCTCCGCTGGCACAGGTCTGGTGCCACAGGCGAGATGGTTCAGATACCCGGCGGAAAGTTTTGTTCTGGTCGCCAGTCGCCGGTAGCTGATATTCCGAAGTGCCAATAGCCCGCGTAAAGTCTCCGGAAAGTTTTTTGTCGAGTTCGGTATATCCTTGTTAGCATCTGATATCAATTGAGCACCTCGTTGACTTCTTTCAGGAATTTCACAATTGTCCGGCAGCCATCACCAATATCGGGAGCCTCGTCAAGCATACTGATCAGCCTGCTGCCAATTATGACACCATCGGCGAATCTGGCTACCTCGGCCGCCTGTTCGGATGTGCTGACGCCGAAACCGACAGCCAGCGGCACATCGGTCCTGGCACGCACCCGCCACAGGAAATCCGGCAGCTGTTCAGACAGCGAGGTCCTCGCGCCTGTCACACCTGCCACGGATACACAATAAATAAATCCGGAGGCGCTTCCGGCGATCAGCTCGATGCGCTCGTCCGGACTGGTCGGCGCCACCATCAGGATGGCATCCACCCCCCGCGCACGGCAGGCGTCGATGAACTCTTCTCCTTCGTCAACCGGCAGGTCGGGCACGATCAGGCCATCGACCCCGGCGGCGGCCGCCGCCTCGACAAACCGGTCCACGCCGTAGGCGAAGACGCAGTTATAGTAGATCATCAGAACCACCGGGACCCTGCTGGTGAACTCCGACGCCAGTTGCAGCACGTCGTCAGGCGTCACGCCCTGGTCCAGAGCCTGCTGCGTCGAAGCCTGCACCACCGGGCCGTCGGCCAGCGGGTCGGAGAAAGGGACGCCCAGCTCGATCATGTCGGCGCCGCCGGCGATAAAGGCTTCCAGCACCTGCCGGCAGTCTTTCACAGTCGGGTAGCCCCCGGTCGTGTAAGGCATCAGTAGTGCCTTCTTGCTGCGCCCTTTAAAGAGTTCCTCGAGCCGGCTCATGCCGCGGCTCCTGGTTTCCGCACATAATCGGTAGTTATCATCATTCCATTATCCCCAGCGCCCGGGCGGCCTGGTGCACGTCCTTGTCGCCACGGCCGCTCAAATTGACGATGACGACGCCGTCTTTCCCGTAATCCTCCGCGTGTTTCACTATCCAGGCTATTGCATGGGAACTCTCCAGCGCCGGAATAATACCCTCGGTTTCGGAAAGCAGGGTGAAGGCGGCAAGCGCTTCGGCGTCAGTCACGGAATCGTAGCGGACCCTGCCCTCGTCGTGCAGCCAGGAATGCTCCGGGCCGACGCCGGGATAATCGAGTCCCGCCGAGATGGAATGGGCCTCGATGATCTGCCCGTATGCGTCCTGCAGGATATAAGACATGGAGCCGTGCAACACCCCGCGTTGGCCGCGCTCGATGGATGCCCCGTGTTTGCCGCTATCGAGCCCCTCCCCCGCCGCCTCGACGCCTGTCATGCTCACCTGATCATCAAGAAAAGCTGCGAAGAGCCCCATGGCGTTAGAGCCGCCACCGACGCAGGCGACCAGCTCATCTGGCAGCCTGCCTTCGGATTCGAGCACCTGCCGGCGGGCCTCCCGCCCGATAATACTCTGGAAATCGCGCACGAGCGCCGGATAGGGCGCCGGCCCCGCTACGGAGCCGATCACATAATATGTGTGTTCGACGTTGCCCACCCAGTCGCGGATGGCATCGTTCATGGCGTCCTTCAGCGTCTGGCTGCCTGAACTGACCGGCACCACTTCAGCGCCAAGCAGCTTCATCCGCACCACGTTCAGTTCCTGGCGGGCGATATCCTTGATCCCCATGTAGATGACGCAGGGAATGCCGAACAGCGCCGCCGCCGTAGCCGTAGCGACTCCGTGCTGGCCGGCGCCGGTCTCGGCGATGATCCTCTTCTTCCCCATCTCCGCGGCCAGCAGCAGCTGGCCCACGGTATTGTTGATCTTGTGGGCGCCGGTGTGGCAGAGATCTTCACGCTTTAGATAGATGCGTGGGCCGCCCAGTTTTTCCGTCAGTCGCCCGGCGAAATACAGCGGTGTCGGCCGCCCGACAAAATCCTTCAGCAGTGAATTGAGCTCGGCGCGGAAACCGGAGTCGTCCTTGAGCCGCTCGTAGGCGGCGGCCAGCTCGTCGAGAGCCGGGATAACCGTCTCCGGCACGTAACGTCCGCCATAAGGGCCAAATCGCGACTGTATGGTCATAAAGCTTCCTTTATCATCCTGATCGTTTCCGGTTCATCCAATTTTTATTGGTGCCTTTTTCCGTTTGGCATTCTTCCGATGCCCGGTGGTACTTTTTCCATTTGGAATTAATCCATTCCCCGTTGACGCCTTTTAAGCATGAATTCTTCCTATGCCCGATCGTGCCTTTTCCCGTAGACCAGAAAGACTACGCGTTACTCAAATTTTCAAAAAACCGGCGCAGCTTTTCGGAGTCTTTTACGCCCGGCGCTGACTCCACGCCGCTGGAAACATCCAAGGCAAAGGGCGACACCACGCGCGCCGCTTCCAGGCTGTTATCAGGATTGAGGCCGCCGGAAAGTATCAGCCTGCCGGAGCGGACAACCTCCGGAAGCGAAGCAGTCAGACTCCAGTCGAAGACCTCTCCCGTACCGCCCCGGCGTCCAGGATCATAAGTATCCAGCAGAATGTACTCGGTGTCAAACTGGACAACACGCTCCAGCGCCTCCGGCCCGGCGACCCTCAGAGCCTTGATGACCGGAACGCCGGCTCGCTTCCGGATCTCGAGGCAGTGATCAGGGCTCTCCTCACCATGGAGCTGTACGGCGGTAAGACCGCAGGCAGCCACAGCCTCGGCAATTTCGTCGGGTTCGGAGTTGACGAAAACACCTACGCGCTCCACGGCACCCGTCGTCCTGGCATCACGCCCGGCGCCCGCCGCTCCCACTGACCGCGCGGCGCCAGGTTCGGCGTCCGCCGCCGGCTCCAGCACCTCGGCCGCCCGCTTCAGATCCAGCCGCCGCGGGCTCTCGGGCGCAAAAATGACTCCAAGCGCCCAGGCACCCAGCTCCAGGGCCAGCGCCGCGTCTTCCGTCCTGGTCAGGCCACAGATTTTTACGCGCACGGACAACCTCTCAAAAATTCCCGACTTTCATTTCTGGCGACGCCAGGGCCGCCTGTTCCAGCGAATGATTCAAAGTTGCTACCTGTATTTCCGCGTCTGGAAAATGACGATCATCACCATTGAAACCACCGCCATGAACAGCAGGCTGCCCCACATCCATATCCGGCTACCCACCGGCAGTCCAGCGAAGTTCATCCCCCAGAACCCGGTGATAAAAGTGAGTGGCATGAAAATAGTGGCCACCAGCGTCAGCCGTTTCATGATCTCGTTGAGCCGGTTGGACACCGCCGAGAGGTGAACGTCCAGGGCACCGGTCAGGATGTCGCGATAAGAATCGAGCATGTCCGATAGGCGGATCAGGTGATCATAGACATCGCGCAGGTATGGCAGCGTGCCGCTGGTCACCAGGGGGAAGTCCCGCGAGGTCATCTCGTTGATCGCCTCCCGCAGCGGACCGGCCTTTTTGCGGAAATGGATCAGCTCGCGTTTGAAATCAAAGATCCGGTGCACCGTAGCCTCGTCAGCCTTGGGATCGACCACAGCATCCTCGAGGGAATCGAGCTCGTCCTCAATCCCGTCTATGGTATCGATATAACCGTCGACCACCGTATCGAGCAGGAAGTAGGCCAGCATGTCGGAGCCACAACCCATGATACGCGGCCTGCGGTCGGCGTCTCGCCAGACCTGGCTGATCTCGGGCGGGTCGCCGCGGTGGATGGACACCAGGTAACCCTCTCCGACGAAAAGGTCGATCTCGTTCCATTCGAGCACCAGTCCGCCGTCGCCGGCAGCCGGGGAAACCGAGTGCATCACCAGGAAGAAATGATCGTCATACGGCTCCACCTTCGCCCGCTGACCGTCCGGCTTGGATGCATCCTCCAGCGCCAGCTCATGAAAATTGAAGGGAGACTTTCCAAGCAGTTCTCTCTGCTCCGCGGTCAGGGGGCCAGCGATGTCGAGCCATACCAGCCCCTGCTCCTTGCCCACCAGGGCGACAGCTTCTTCCAGGGAGACGGTTTGGACTCCCGCTTCCTTTGAGTGACATACCTTGGCCTGCACAAGCATCACCGCCCGTTGGCGAGGGATTGACGGGAAACAAACAAGCCCGACTGTCGCCGGACCTAACTGGTCATACTCTGCCGCGCCTCCAGGACTACCGGCCTCTCGGGCCAGAAGTCCTACTCGTGGATGCGTATCGGCGTTCCGATCGGGGTCCAGTCATAGACATGCTTGGCGGTCTCCACCGGCAGGCCCACGCAGCCGTGGCTGGAACGGCGTCCGAAAGAAGTCGCCCAGTAATTACCGTGCATCGTGTAGTCACCCTTGAAGACCATGACCCAGGGAACCTTGGGGGCGAAATATCCCGGGCCCCTCATATCAATCGAGGCCATCTTGGCATAGATCGTATAATCTCCAAGCGGCGAATCGGTGCCCACGGCGCCGGACGAGCAAAGGAAGCTTTCCACCGGCGTGCCGTTCTCCAGCAGGGTCACCGTCTGCTCGGTGACGTTGACATCGATGGACTTTGCCGGCGCCGTGGTGAAAGTGCTGGAGGCGTCGGCCTCGACAAAACCGCCACCGATGCCGCGCAGCGCCGCCGGCCCGGCCTTCAGGTGTATGGTCACGTCCTGCAGATGATCCCAGGGAGCGGTCGGCACGAACTCGAGCTTGTTGGGTTCCGGCCACTTTAAACTGCCCTCCACCTTCGGCTCCACCGTCACCAGCGTCTTCGCCTGGTCGGGATTGGAAACCGGCTCGCTGAAGATGATGGTCGGATAGGCCTCGGTGCTGGCGCTGAAGGTTCCATCGGCGGGGTCGAAGGTCGCCGTCAACGCCGCCGCGGTGGCCGCCTTGGTGATCACGGGAGTCTTCAGTTCGCGCCCGTTGTTCGAGGTAGCGCTGGTTATCTTGAGCGGATACTCCTTGCCCTGCTCGAACTTGGCGAGGATGATGCGGGCAACACGGCCGTCTTCATCCAGCCTGGAAGTGCTCTGGATTCCCTCGAGCTGGTATTCGAAATTGCTGACGGGGATGTTCCACTCCACCCTGAGATCCTCGCCGTACTTGACCTTCAGTCCATCCTTGGGGACCATCGGCATGGGCGTGGTTACAGTAGTGAAAGTGTGGGTCTGCTCGGAGGCGAGGTCATTGATGCCGGAAAGGTCGAACTCCTTGACGGTGCCGGTCACGGTGACCGTGTATTCAGCGTCGGAAACCAGTGGATTGGAGCCGTCCTCCAGAACAAACCGGCCATCCTGAAGATGGCCGCTGAGCAGGCGCTCGTTTTCACGTGTACCGTCGGGAGCCACCTTTGCCTCCTTGACGGCGACCGTGGACAGGCTGGCGCCCCAGCGGCTGGTGTTGATCTCCAGCCATTCCCCGTCCGGTCTGATCTCGGAAACGCCGTCACCGGGGCTTACGGAGATACGCGGCGGCATAACCACCACGAGCAACAGCGTCGCCATAACCGCCAGCGCTACTGCCGCGCCAACGATAATGACCGCAAGTTTTATGCGTGACGCCAACGGCTTGATGCGCGGCGCCGTTAATTCCTTGGCTGCTTCCCTGCCCAGCTTGACCGTCCTGTAGTCTTCCCGAGTTTATAGTTTGGGATATACGATACCCGGGGGGAGTCCGCATAAAACCACGCCGCCGGGGTACGCATCCCTTCGCCGGATGCGGCGGCGATGAGCGATCCGCCAGACCCATTCAGAATAGAAGAAGTATAACAAACAGTAGAAGCCTGTTTCCAGATAAAATTTCAATACCGGCGTTTATCTGCTATTTTGCTATAGCGACACTCCGGCGTTGCCCCAGGGTTGCCGGCCCCGCGAAAACCATCCTTATGACAAAAAAACGCAAAGCAATAGCGCTGCTCTCGGGCGGCCTCGACAGCCGCCTGGCGGTAAAAATGATGCTGGAACAGGGCATCGAGATCGAGGCGCTCAACTTCGTGACCGTTTTTTGCACCTGTACCGCCAAAAGCAGCTGTAAATCAGAGGCGAGGAAAGCTGCCGAGGAATACGGCATCCCGCTCAAGACGCTGAACGCCACCGAGGAAATCCTTGATGCCATACGCGACCCGAAGCATGGCTTCGGCCGCGGCCTCAATCCCTGTCTTGACTGCCGCATCAGCATGTTCCGCCGCGCCGGCAGGTACATGGAGGAAACCGGCGCCGACTTTCTGGTGACCGGCGAGGTCTGGGGCGAACGCCCCATGTCCCAGCGGCCCGACGCTCTCAGGACCATCGAAAAGGAATCCGGCCTTGCCGGGCTGATCGTACGCCCGCTGTCGGCCCACCTGTTCGAGCCCACCATCCCCGAACGCGAGGGCTGGATCGACCGGGAGAAGATGATGGCCATCGAGGGCCGGTCCCGCAAACCACAGATGCAGCTCGCGGCCGAGCTGGGTGTCAATGATTACCCCTGCCCCGCCGGCGGCTGCCTGCTTTGTGACCGGAATTTTGCCGCCCGGCTCAAGCACCTGCTGGCCGATGACCCCCATCCCGCCATCGCCGAGATCCAGGCGCTCCGGCTGGGGCGGCTGATCTTTTCATCCGAAGGCAAGCGGATCATGATCCCGCGCAATGATGAGGAAACCAAACGCCTGGTGGCGCTGGCCCGGCCCGGCGACCTGCTGATGAGCACCGATGGCCACATGGGCCCAACCACGGTGATCAAGGGTGCGGGCATCGGAGATACGACCCTGCGCGAAGCGGCGGCACTCACCGCCCGCTACGGCCAGGGGCGCGAGGCGGAGCTTGTGACTGTTTCCTGGTGGCCGGTTCCCGTAAAAAGAGCTGCGGACACTGCCGATCAGAATGCGGACAACGGTAATGCTTTCGCGAATGACATTCCGCCGGCGGCCGAAGAAATCTGCCGTTCCGGCGGCGTGGAAAACGCCACGCGCCAGACCCTCGAAATCTCCCCCGCCGGCGGCTGGCGCCTGGCCGACTCCCTTGAACGGGAATAGCGCCAAGAATCCTTATTACCTAAGCTGGCATCTAAGCTAATAGCATTGGCGCTCCGAAAGAAGTACTGGTTTTTCTCGTGGCGGAGCGCAAACTACTCAGGAGGTCGGCAAGTTGTCATTCAGCGAATATATAGAAATAGAAATACCCGTCTTCGGGTCTCGTTACCTGGATTCCTGCACGGGCGGCTGAGGCCCGAGCTGGTCTCTGGAAGAGATCACCGTCACCATCAATCGGCAACTGGAAGTGGACTTCGGCGGCATTGCCCGCCTGCATTATGTGGACTTCGACTCAGAAGAGCTGGCCGAATACCCCGATGTTTACCATCGAGTCGTCGAGAGCCGCGACCTGGAACCAGGATCGATCAGAATGGATGGCAAGCTGGTTCCCATTTGGGATGTGCCCTACTCGAAACTGGTCCAGGAATTCGAAAGCCTGGGAGCGGCGCGGGTGCGTAAAGCTTCATAAAACCGCCATCCCGTCGACTACTTTGCCAGCACCCCGAGAAGCTGCCAGAGATCAAGATCGAGTTGCTTCTTGTTGGCGGCCACTTCCTCCAGCGGTGTAAAGGCAACGGCGCCGTCGATCCATCCCGCCAGCTGGCCGCTACCGCCTCCGGCCAGCAGCTTGATCGCCGCCGCACCCAGCCTGCTCGCGAGAATCCGGTCATAAGTGGAAGGCGCGCCGCCCCTCTGAACATGCCCCAGTATAGTCACCCTTAACTCATAGCCGATCTCGTCCTCACGCGCCTTGAAATACTCCAGGCAACGCTGCGCATTATTTTTGGCGCCATCGGTGACCACGGCCAGGGCGTAGCGCTTGCCCCGGGCATGCGCCGCCGCCAACTGCTGCTCCACCTCGGCGGGCGCGATGTCAAACTCGGGCGTGACGATCACGTCGGCGCCGCCGGCGAGGCCGGCAGCCAGGGCCAGGTAGCCACAGGTCTTGCCCATCACCTCGATCAGGAAGGCACGGTGGTGAGACTCCGCGGTCGTGCGGATCCGGTCGATGGATTCGATGATAATGTCGAGCGCAGTATCAACGCCGATGGAGATATCGGAGCCGTAAAGGTCATTGTCCACCGTTGACGCGACACCGACCACGGGAAAACCCAGCCTGGTCAGTTCCCAGGAGCCGGTCTGGGAACCGTTGCCGCCGATGACGATCAGGCCACCGATGCCCTCGCCGCGCATTTTTTCCATCGACTGCCGCCGGGCATCCACACTGTCGCGAAACTCCCGGCTACGCGCCGTGCCCAGGAAGGTGCCGCCCAGGTGCAGTATCTCGCCAACATCGCGGTTGAGCAGCGGTAGAATATCGCCGGCGATCAAGCCTTCGTAACCGTTGCGGATGCCGAACATCTCCATCCCCATGTCGGTGCCCACGCGCACAATAGCCCTCACCGCCGCGTTCATCCCCGCCGCGTCGCCGCCGCTGGTCACCACCGCTATTCGTTTCATCTGACTCCCCTGATCATGCGCATACCTTGCGCGATAAATGACGACACTGAACTCACTCCCTTAAAACCCGTACCCCGGCAGGAACAGCTGGTAAATCGGCATAATAATGGTATAGA
>JAENWV010000202.1 GCA_016650015.1 Thermoleophilia bacterium
GATATGAACGCCCAGATAACCACGATGAAAGTCCCGAAGGAATTCCAGGTGGCCCACTTGCAACTGATCTCGGGATTCAACAAGTGGCAGTCGACCTTCGAGGCGTACCGGAACGGCTTTAAAAATAACGACGCCAACGAGTTGGCCAAGGCCCGCGACTACGACAACCAGGCGGTTATCGAGGTCAACCAGGCGGTTAACGAGATATCACAGGTGGAGTAGCCGCCTCCCGGCGTATGGGCAGGCGATTTTTCGCGCTCAGGCCGGCGACTCGCCCGGTGGCTTTATGCCCGGTTTCAACCCTGGCTTCAACCCCGGCTTCCAGAGCGATTGGAAGAAATAACTGAGCACCAGGAACAGGGCGCCAAAGCCGATGAACAGCAGAACCCGCCAGATCGCCTTAACCATGGCCAGGTCGACCAGCAACAGTTTGCCCACCACCACAAACAGGGTGACCAGCGACACAATGCGCCAGTTGTTGTTGTTCAGCAGAATTCCGGCAGCCAGCAGCGCGACCGCGCAGGCGCCCCAGGCCACAGTGACGTAGCCCTGCCCGTTGGCAAGCTCCGACAGCTCCCGCAGGAACCAGGCCAGCAGAGCGACGTATGAGGCCAGCTGGTAGATGTAGCGGAGCTCCTTTTGCGCTATCAGCCAGGACCGCCGCCACGATCAGGAAGAGCTCAGACAAGGCGTTGGCGTTGAAGATGACGGTACCCCGGACATGATTCTCGATTAGCCGTTCCGCCAGCCAGAGCACAAGGAAAAGAAAAAAACCATGGGCGATATAGAAGATGATCCGGTCCTGGAGCTTCCAGGCGACCAGTTGCAGCGCTACCATCTCGGCGGTCACAGCGATGAAACGCGAGTCGCCTTCCAGGATCAGTGAGATGGCCATGGTGAACAGCGCTAGGTCCACCATCATCTGTGTATAGGCAAGCTCCCGGAGTCCTTCCCGGGTCCACAGAGCCAGGAATGCCAGTCCCCAGACGGCGGCGGCCCCCAGCGTCACCCAGCCCCATTCACGGCTGGTCAGATGCCAGATTTCCCGGGTGAAGAACAGCGCGATGAACGGCGTCGAGATCGACAGCGCATGGACGTGCCGGTTGATGACACTTTTAGCTCTCTCATATTCTTCCCTTGCCGAGATCACCTGTGGCCGCGGCCAGCGAGCCGGATTACGGGATGAGAAAAATTCCCGCACCAGCGGCAGCACCCAGAAGGCGAAGACCGCGAAAATGATTCCCGCCTGCATGGCTTTCTTGTCGGTAGCGCTAAGGCCCCGGTAGCCGGGCATGTTCTGGGTATAGATGAACAACAGTGTCAACCAGCCACCCGCCACCGAAATCCAGAGAAGCTGACGCCAGCCCTTGTAAAAATAGACGGCGCAGGAGCCGCAGAGGACAGCGCAGGAATAAACCACGACATCGGTGCGTGAGCTGACTCCCTCGTGCAAAAGGAACGGCGTCAACAGCCCGCCGATGGTTCCCACCAGCGCCAGAACCTGCTCGTCCTGCTGGACGGAAAGGATGAAGGCGACCAGCGTCACCGACCCCATCCAGACGATTGCCGCCGGGTAAGGGATCAACTCGTAGAGCTGGAAGGCGGCGAAGCCGCTGAGGTATAGAGTGGCGATGCCGGCTCCCATCAGCATCTGGCTGAAGAACCGCTGACGGCCGTGCAGGAAAAGGCCGAGCCCCAGCAGGATAACTCCCAGCGCCATGCCAAATGTCACTTTCATCGGCGCCGTGATCCAGCCCTGGTCGACGGAATATTTATAGAGGAAGACGACGCCCAGCAGCACCAGCACGATACCGATCAGGTTGAACCAGAACTGGGCGTTCAGCAGGAACGCCGGTGTTTCAGCCGTTTTCTTTCGCCTGCCAACCGGTTTTTTTGCCGGGATGTAACCTTTGGCGCGTTGAGTCCGCGGCTTCTTACCGGCGGCCGGCTCGGCGGCTGGTTGGGAAAACTGCTCTGAGGGGGTCAAGGACGCGGAAGCGGGGGTAGGAGTTGCGGCCGGAGTTATCGGCAAACTTTCAACAGGCTGATCCGCCGCCGGTTCAGCGGGCTCGGTATCGGATCGCCTGACCGGCTGCAACTGGTCCAACTTTTCGCTGATCTGCCAGAGGGCGAGCCTAATTTCATCGAGATCGCCCTCCATCTGGCCGATGCGGTCAGCCAAAGGTTTTTTGTCCTGTCCACCCACGCTTTCTCCATCGTCTTGTGCATCTCATATTTCCCCGGCCGCTCCGCTTCTCCTGCCAATACGCCTGGATGAGCAGGGCGCTGATCGGCCAGATGCAACAATTTCGGCAATTTGGTCAAAATCATTAGGTCGGCTTGAAAAAGAAAAGGCGGCCCGTGGGCCGCCTCAGGGATTGCGTATCCAGGTGGGATCACAAGCCCAAATATATACACCAGGCGCCTTTGGCGCAGATGGTTTAGAAATATCGATCCAACAGGTTCTGGAGCATGGCAGCGTGGCGGGCTTCGTCGTGAGCCGCGGTGTCAAAGAAGGAAGCGACTTCCTTCTTGCCGTCGGCGTCGGCCACCTTCATGCCCTCATGCTTGCCGTCGACGGCTTCCTTCTCGCCGGCGAGCATCTTCTCGATCTCGCCTTTGAGGTCGCCGATATTACCGGCCAGGTACTTGAAGCGCGAGCCGTGGCCGGCCTCGTCCATGGCGATGCTGCGTAGTGTTTGCGCCACTTCGGTCTTGCCTTCGTTGTCGGCCTTGAGGGCCATGGCCAGGTACTGGACTACCTCCCAGGTCTCGCCCTTGATCTCGC
>JAENWV010000255.1 GCA_016650015.1 Thermoleophilia bacterium
CAGATTGGTTTAGTTGAGATCCTTCGGCGCTTCGCGCCTCAGGATGACATTCGAGGGCGCCTCAGGATGACAATCGAGGCAACTCATAGCTGACATTCGGGGGACCATCATGGCAGAACAAAAATACATAACCTTCCTCAGTGACTTCGGGCTGGCCGACGATTTTGTCGGCACCTGCCACGGGGTCATCAAGATGATCGCCCCCGAAGTGGAGATCATCGATATCACCCACGGGGTTAGGCGCCATGACATCCTTCAGGGCGCGGTCATCCTCCAGAATTCAATCCCTTATCTGCCCGAGAGCGTCATCCTGGCGGTCGTGGACCCCGGCGTCGGCGGGCAGCGCAAGCCGGTGGCCATCCGCACCGCGTCCGGTCGCTACCTGGTCGGGCCGGATAATGGCCTGCTGCCACTGGCGGCTGATACACTGGGCGGCCCTGAAGCGGCGGTCGAGCTGGCCTGTTCTACCTTCAGCCTGGCAGAGGTCTGCAAAACTTTTGAGGGGCGTGACCTTTTCTCGCCGGCGGCCGCTCATCTCTCCAAGGGTGTGCCCATGGAAAAGCTGGGCGCGCCCGTTCCCGTATCGGAGCTGGAGCGTATCGAGCTGCCCCAGCCCGTATTCAGTGAGCAGGAAGTCACGGCGACCGTCATCTACATCGACCGCTTCGGCAACGTCCAGCTCAACCTCGACCTCGAAGAGCTTAAGCGCACCGGCGCCGCCATCGGCGGCAGGGTAGAGGTCAGACATGGCGAGGAGAAGCTCAAGGTTCCTTTCCGGCATTCCTTTGCCGACGTGGCTCCCGAGGAGATCCTGGTCTACGAGGATTCCTACCACAAGATTTCCTTCGCGGTCAACCAGGGCGACGCCGCCGGCGTCTTCCAGATAACAGCGGGAAGCCAGATGGTCATCCGGGCGATCGACTGACGGTGACTGATAAAGCTGAAAGCAGGGATGCGGCGGAGGACGACGCCGGTCCGAACGGTTCGCCGCGGGAAAATCAGCCGGAACCCGAATCGGCCATCCTGCTGTTCGATACCACTCACCAGGCCCTGAAAGGCGAGGCATCGATCATCGATGGCGGCTTCTGGTGCGACATGGTGCCGCGTCCGCCAGACGCCATGACGGCCCTTTGCGGGCTGGCGATCGAAGTCCGCGCGTCTGACCTGGAAGCTGTCAGGGCTGTGCTCGGCGCCGCCGGGATTCCCTTTGAGCTCTACAAACCAGAAGTGGAGGCGTTTTGAAGCCTGAGCCGGATCAAACCCTACCAGGCAGGGGACCAACGGCGAATGACAGCCCCGGGCATTCCGGGGAAACAGACCCTGGTCATTCCGGAGAAGCGGGCCTTGATCATTCTGGAGAAGCGGGCCCGGGAGACTCCGGCGAGCCGGACCTCGACCGCCGCCTTTTCATTGCGCTAAGGACCCGCGGTCACCAGCGGCCGCTGGAGCTGGCCCTGGTGGCCCTGTCCCAAAGCGGCAACTGGGGTTTCCTCTGGATCGGCCTGGCGCTGATCGGCTGGATAATCGGCTTGGTTACGGGCGCCGGGGGCGGCCGGGGCATGGCGATCATCATGCCGGCGGCCGTCTGGACCACCCTGGCGGCGAACAACGCCGTCAAGTTATTCGTCGGGCGGCAGCGGCCGGTCTCCAGCGAGCCGGGGCTGGAACCGCTGCTGGGGGTACCG
>JAENWV010000195.1 GCA_016650015.1 Thermoleophilia bacterium
GGCCGCCCTGGAGATGGCCAGGAACGCCATCGACTCGGGCGCCATCGGTGTGGACATGGGCCGTAACATCTTCCAGTCCGCGAGCCCGGTAGGCATGATACAGGCGGTGCGCGCTGTCGTTCACAAGGGCGCCAGCGTCAAGGAAGGCCTGGAGATCTTCAAGAGTGTCAGGGACAAGGAAGCCGGCAAGGCGATCAAGGCCAAGGCCAAGGCCAAGGCCAAGGCGAAGCCGAAGAAAGCCAGGGCAAAAAAGTAACATATGCGCGTATCGATGTATTACAGCAACAGCGACCTGCGGCTGGAAGAGATGCCGCGGCCGGAGATCGGTCCCGGCGAGCTGCTCGTGCGCGTCGAGGCCAGTGGCATCTGCGGCAGCGACGTCATGGAATGGTATCGCGCCGGCAAGGTTCCCCTGGTACTGGGACACGAGATCGCCGGCGAGGTCGTGGAGGTGGGGGAGGGCGTTGCCAGCTTCAGTGCAGGCGACCGGGTCGCCGTCACCCATCATGTTCCCTGCATGTCCTGCCATTACTGCGCCAGCGGTCATGAAACGGTCTGCGATACTCTACGGACAACCAGCTTTGACCCCGGAGGTTTCGCGGAGTTCGTTCGAGTTCCGGCCATTAATGTCGAACTGGGGACTTTCCGCCTTCCGGATACCGTGTCCTATGAAGAAGGATCTTTCGTCGAACCGCTCGCTTGTGTTATCCGCGGCCAGCGCCAGGGCAACTTCGCGCCCGGGTGTTCGGTGCTGGTCATTGGCAGCGGGATCTCAGGGCTTTTGCATGTCATGGTGGCACGCGCCTTAGGCGCTGGCCGGATAGTCGCAACCGACATGCTGGACTTCCGGCTTGAGAAAGCCCGTCAGCTGGGCGCTGAAGCTACCATTCTTGCCACCGAAGACGTCAACGCCCGCTTCCGGGAAATGAACGAAGGTCGTGGCGCCGATCTGGTTGTCGTTTGTGCCGGCGCTCCCCAGGCCATCGAGCAGGCCATGCAGGCAGTAGCTCGTTCGGGCACGGTACTCTTTTTCGCGACGACCCGCCCTGAGGTGTCGATCCCTCTGTCCGTGAACGAGTTTTTCTGGCGAAAAGAGGTAACCCTGACCAGCAGTTATGCTGCCCAGCAGACTGCCAGACGGCACTGGAGCTGGTAAGGGCCGGGCGTCTGCCGGTGTCGGAAACCATCACCCACCGGCTTTCCCTGGCCGAAACAGGGTGTGGCTTCGATCTCGTGGTGAACCCGGAAGACTCGATCAAGGTTATCATCGAACCCCGACGCTAGTCAGTGCGAGGTGATGAGCCTCGACTGGCAGCCATTTGGAACCGTCCTGGTATTTGGGCCCCTTCAGGGGTCCTTATCGCAGGTAAGCTATTGCAGATATGCTAATCCGCTGTTGGAACCACCAGCACCGGAGCTGCCCCGCCGCGAATTACCTTTGTGGCAATGCTGCCCATGACCGCGTTAGCGATGGGGCCACGACCGTGGGTTCCCATCACAATGATATCGCAGGAGTTCTCCCTGGCGTAGCCCAGTATCTCCTCAGCCGGATTGCCCAAACGTACCATGCCGTTGGTTTGCAGGCCCTCTCCCGCGGCTTTGTCAGTTATATGGCTGACGAACTGTTGCTCGGGCTTTATGCGGTCGGCTTCGACCTGCTTGGCGATGACCTGGTCGTCTTCCTTGATCTCCTCAGTGACGTCGAGATCGAAGTCCATGGCGGAACGCGGTTTGCCGGTGTCCACCACGCTGACCACGTGCAGCTCCGCGCCGCAGCTCTGAGCCAGCAATATTCCGGTGTCGGCGGCCTTTTCCGAGCGGGTCGAACCATCGGTAGCAACCAGAATCTTCTTGACCATGGATCCTCACTTTCGATATTTGACAGAACCAACCCAGACGATTCTATATCATTACAAAATGATTCTATATCATTCCCAAATTATGCATAGTCTCAAACAGGCAGAACGATAGAGACAGCTAAAAAGAAGGAATACCGGGAATAATATACAAGTGAAACGGGTAACTGAAAGCGCGGGAGTTGAAAAGAGCCTCGCCGGTCTGAATCTGCTGGCGGCGGCTGTTTTTCTGGCTGAAAAACATAATAATTAAGGAGGGGCCAGATTGTCCAAGCAGGGAGTAGGTATAGTAATCGGCCGTGCAGTGGTGGACAAGAAATACCGCGAAGTGCTTAAAAAGCGTCCCCATGCAGCATTCGAAGGCTATGAGCTTACAAATGAGGAACGACAGGCGCTGGCCGCCATGGACACTGGCGCCCTCGACAAGCTGGCGGATTCCCTGGATAAAAGGTTACAGTCATGGTATGTTGCCTGGGCTCTGCATCCCTGAATTTTAGCGTTGTTGCGTTAACAAACACCGGTTATTTCAGCTTGGCCGACCGTCTTTGATGTCAGGTTTTTCGCAACAGTTTATTCGACTGCCTTGCCGCTGACACAGTAATATTCACCAGTGAGCTCGTGTTCCTTTTGTACTTCGCATTCTCCGCAGACACAGCCTATTTGATCGATTTCCAGCTTGGACCTGCCATGGCCGCAAAACAGACCGGGCATGTCGGCATGGGCCATTTCTTTCCACTTGCCCGGGAAGCTGGGGCACTTCCCGCAGATGCAGTTGCCAATGTTGTGCAGATTAACATGGACCTCTTTCATGAAACATTCCTCCTTACCAGGGATGATGTTCCTTAAGTTACCCGGCACACGCATGCTTTAAACGATGACGCATGGCTTCTTGCCTTGATACCTGTCTATAGCTACAATGGTATCGCTACCAGCCAGATGCTTAACGGAAACAGCGGTAAATAGTCGGCAGTTTTGGGCGATTA
>JAENWV010000182.1 GCA_016650015.1 Thermoleophilia bacterium
GAAGGCGAAACCCTGGTCACGGGCGCCGCCGAACTGCGCCTGAAGGAATCAGATCGAATTACCGGCCTGGTGGATAACCTCGCCGGCGTCGGTATTCATATCCAGGGACGTGAGGACGGTTTCCTGGTACGCGGCGTCTACGGCGCCTTGGGCGGACGCATCCGCAGTCACGGCGATCATCGCCTGGCCATGCTGGGCGCGGTGGCCGGTCTGGCGTCAAGAGAAGGGATCGAAGTGGATGATTTTGATTGCGTGGCCGTATCGTATCCGGCATTCCGGGACGATCTGGAAAAGCTGGGCGAAAGGGGAAGCTGGTGATCGTCGCCATCGACGGCCCGGCGGGCGCCGGCAAGAGTACCATCTCACGGCTGGTAGCCGACCGCTATGGCTGGACCTATCTGGACACCGGCGCCATGTACCGCGCGGTGACTTTGCTGGCACTGGAGCAGGGTATCGCGCCAGGAGACGCTGATGAACTCGGCCTGCTTTCGCGCAACCTGGAGATCGGTTTTCAGCCAGGTCCCGGCGGCGTGCCGCGGGTTTTTGCCGGTTGCCGCGAGGTCACCGAGGAGATACGCTCGCAGGAAGTGACCGGCAACGTCTCGGAGGTGTCCGCCCAGGCGCCGGTACGCGACGCCATGCTGCAGAAACAGCGGGATTGCGCCGTCGATGGCAATGTGGTGGTCGACGGGCGTGACATCGGCACCGTGGTCTTTCCCGAGGCCGAGGTGAAGATTTTCCTGACCGCCTCGGTTAGCGAGCGGGCGCAACGCCGCCGTCTGGAACTGGAGGGCAAGGGCGTGGAAGTCGCCCAGGACAGGATGGAGCGGGAGATCGCCGCTCGCGATGACTACGATTCCAGCCGAAAAGTGGCTCCACTGAAAGCGGCGGACGACGCGGTCCTGCTGGACACCACGGATCTGAACATCGAACAGGTAGTTGACAGGGTGGCGGAAATAGTTGAAGAAAAAATCTGAGCCATATTCCAGGATAATTTACACGATATCCAGGGTTATCGTCACCCGGCCGATCAAGTTTCTGTTCCACATGGAGCTCATCGGAGCGGAGAACTGGCCAAAGCACGGTCCGGCGATCCTCGCCGCCAACCATTCCAGCAACATGGACCCGCCACTGGTCTGCCTTTCCTATCCGGGGTATATCTGCTGGATGGGCAAGGTCGAGGTGCTCAGGGCGCCGGTGCTGGGCTGGTATCTCAAAAAGGTCGGGGCATTCGAGGTGCGGCGCGGTGAAGCTGATCGCGAGGCCATCCGCCGGGCGCGGGAGCTGCTGGAAGAAGGATATGTTGTCGGCATGTTTCCGGAAGGCTCGCGCCAGCGCGATGGCCATCTCGGCGAAGTCCTGCCGGGGGTGGGCATGCTGGCATTAACGCCCGGAGTGCCGGTCATTCCCGTGCGTATCCGCGGCAACGACCAGATTGTCCGGAACGGCAGGCTGCACCGGCCGAAAGTCACTGTGACGGTCGGGCCGCCAGTCGACCTGGAGATGCCGGACATGCCAAAAGGAAAGGCCTACCGGGAAGCCAGCCGACGGATCATGGCGGCGATCGAGGCGCTATGAGGATCAAGAATAATCCGGCCGACGACAGAAGTAGTTGTGCCAATCAGAACAGGATGATAACGCGATGAAGATACTTATCTCCAAACGTGGCGGCTATTGTTATGGTGTCCAGCGCGCGCTGGAGGTCGCCGAGCGGGCGGCCAAGGATTCCCCCGGCCCCATCCATACGATGGGACCGATAATCCACAACCCGGGTGTGGTCCGCGACCTTGCGGCGGCCGGCGTCTCGCCGGTTGAGGACCTCGAGGGTGTCACCGGGGGGACCATCATCCTCAGGACACATGGCGTCACGCCCCAGGCCATCGCTGACGCGAAGAGAAGAGGGCTGACGATTGTCGACGCCACCTGCCCCTATGTGAAAGTGGCCCAGGAGAAAGCTTCTTTCCTCGGCGAACAGGGTTACCTGATCATTATCCTCGGCGAACATGAACACCCTGAGGTGGTAGCACTGGTGGCCAACGCCGGTGAGAAGACGATCGTTGTCGAAAACGCCGAGGAGCTCGATCTGAAACAGGCCCAGGGCAAGCGCGTTGGTGTTGTGGTCCAGACCACCCAGGCCAGCGCCAACCTGGCGGCGCTGGCGGCCCGTCTGGCCCCGGCCTGCCGGGAACTGCTGATTTACAACACCATGTGCAACGCCACCCAGAAGTGCCAGGACGAGGCGTTGAGCCTCGCCCGCCAGGCGGACGCCGTCATCGTCATCGGCGGACGCAACAGCGCCAACACCACCCGGCTGTCACAGCTTTGTCGGGAGGTGCAGTCGCGAACCTACCACATCGAGGATGTTGGCGAACTGGAGCCGGAATGGTTCAAAGGCGCCAAGACGGTTGCCATCACCGCCGGCGCCTCGACCCCGCCCGAACAGATGGAAGCGGCTGCGGCATGGCTGGAAAAGCTTGATTGATCGATAGAAGAGGCTCTCGCTGCGACAGGCCTGAACATGATGCTGGTTCGCGGTTTTAGCCGGGCGGCCGGTTATTCACCGCCAGCGGCACCTCCACCAGCAGTAGCTCGACATCGGCTTCGGCCTTGATATGCAAATCCGGTACGCCGATGACCCGGGCCGCGCCCAGTGCCGGTATCGTGTGGCCGTTCGCCCTGACCGTTCCACCCTCCAGAACGTAGAGATAGGCCCCCCGGCCGGTATCGAGGTGATGCTCGACCGCTCGCCCGTTCTTCAGAAACGAAGAAAAGACTCTGGCGTCAGAGGCAATCGGCAGGGCGCCCTCGTCGGCCGCGTTGCTGGAAACCAGCGGCAGCAAACGGTTGGTCCGTTCCTGTTTTTCCACCGGTTTTCGGTATAGCTCGGGTTCGAGGTCGGTACTCGAAGGCAGGAACCACATCTGGACGAAACGCATGGCTTCATCCTGGTTGTCGTTGATCTCGGAGTGTGACATGCCGCGCCCGACTGTAGTGTGTTGCACCCACCCCTTCCTGAGGATGTCGCCCTCACCGTGCTCGTCGGCGTGGCGGAAGACGCCGCCGGCGCAATAAGTCACCACTTCGATGTTGCGGTGCGGGTGC
>JAENWV010000254.1 GCA_016650015.1 Thermoleophilia bacterium
CCGATCATCAGCACGACGATCACCCAGAAGACTATGCCGATCAGCCTCAGCCATGGCATCAGCGAGTCGAGCTGGCTTGCCACGGAGCTGGACATCAACTCCTTGGAAGTCACCACGGCCACTCCGGGAACCTCCACTTCAATACGCCTGGCGACTTCGGAGCGGGTAGCGTCCGGCATCACGTCGACCATGAAAGCCGACACATCCCCGGGCTGGACATCGAGCTTCATAACCGCGCTTTTATCAGAGATCTTGGCCATGTCGTACACCGAGTCCATGGTCAGGAAGCCGGCGTCGTCAATGCCGATGCCGGTGGATTCCAGGATGCCCGCCACTGTATATTTCTTGCCATAGAAATATTCTTCGTCGCCCACCTTGCTCTCGGATTTTCCCAGGAATATATGGGCGTTGGCGCCGAGGATGATCTCGTCTCCCGCCAGTGGTCGGCCGAGGTTATCCTTGAGCCAGGGGCCGATGGTGAAATCTGTTTCCGGATCGATGCCTACCAACTGCAGGCTGCCCGTGCATCAGCCACTCTGCAGAGTGGCAAAGTAGAGCTGAGGCGATGCTCTCTTTACCCCTTCAATCTGGTTGATCTGCGCTTCGAGGGCGCCGTCCATCTTGAATGAGCTGGGCTCTCCCTTGATCAGGGTAGCCGAAAGTTTGTTGGTATAACCGGGAGGCGCCACCATCATGTCGGCGCCAAGCCTCGCCGCCCCCTGCGAAAGACTTTTAGAAACGCCTTCGCCGAGAATTGTGGCGGGAAAAAGCGTGGCCGCAACAATCGCAACCGCCGCGATTGTCACCAGACTACGAAACAGCTTGCGCCGCAGGTTCTGGCGTGAAAGATAAAAAAGCCCAAGGTTATTAGTCATCCTGCTCATTCCTCTACTATGACCGTACCTAGTTGATTAGGGATTTTCATGTCGTGATATGGAAATTCGCCGGACTGGTCAAATGTGTGCGACCAACTCTGCCCCGTTTCGATCACTGGTGACATAAAATCGTCAGTCATTACCGGTGGCGCACCGCTCATGATCTGGCGGTTGCGACGATCCTCATTATTCCAGGTGACGGAGTCACCCTTCTTGATAGTGACCGTATCCGGTTCGAACCTGAGTTCCCTCAGCGTAACCGTCGCACCGCCGGAACCACCACAGGCTGTTGCCGAAAACACCACCACAAACACCAGGACCGCCGATGCCACCAGCAGTCTTCCTGATAACGTATTCCCTGAAAACAGTGTGGCCAATCTTGGAAATCTCATAGTTATTGCTTTCCTTTTAACCTGGGCTTCACCGGATAAATGATCAGCTCATGATAGCGTCGCGCCCCCACCGAAAGGTGGGGGCGCGTTATTTCAGTCGTATTTCACGGCTTTGCCGTCAGTGCCCTTATGGCGACCAGACCAGGCCGCAGATCAGTGGCGCTGCGATGCCGGGGATACGGTCTGTGACCTGATCCTTTTCGACATCATAAACAAACACGCTGCTCTCGTTCTCAACCGGCTCGTGCCTGACTGCGATATAACCAGTCTTGCCATCGGCGCTGAAAACGATGGAGTGCGGCTCTTTGCCGACCGGTATGGTCTTGGCAATCGTGTCGGTTCCCAGGTCGATTTTGACTATTGTACCATCCGCACCATCCGTGACATAGAGGTACTTGAAGTCCGGTGTCATCTGTGAC
>JAENWV010000149.1 GCA_016650015.1 Thermoleophilia bacterium
GAGCAGCGTGCTCGGCGCCACCGTCTTGATACGGTCGATCAGCTCGAAGATCCGGGGCGCCATCAGCGGCTCGCCGTCCTTGTGCAGCCGCACCTCGGCGGGCGCCTGGCGCGAGATCTCTTCGGCCAGTTTGTCGAACAGATCCAGGTCGATCTCCCCCACCGGCCGGGTCAGATCCTTGCGCGGACATATGTTGCAGCGCAGGTTACACTGGGTGGTCGGCTCGATATTGATGCGCGAAGGGAACAGGGGGTTGATCTCCTTGGAGCGCACCGCCTTGTTTTTGACCAGCGTTTTGGCTTGTGACTTGAATGACATGATAATCAGGCGATAGGCTCGAAGGTGCCCTTCTTGAAGGTCTTGAACAGCACCCACTCGATCGGCAGCGAATAAAACCCGGACTTCACCCGGGCGAGCGCCAAGCAATGCATCAGCTTATAAGCCCATTTCTTGGCCCCATGGGCCAGGCTCTTTTGCATGTTGCTGTCAGGATAGGCAAAGGGGAAATAGAACCCGTTCACCTTCTCGATCATCTTGCGCTCCCAGGGCTCGACCCACTGGCTCTCCATCAGAGTGGCCGGGTTATAGTCGGCCCATTCCTTCAGGGATTTGGGCTCGGCCATGCCGTACTTCACTGAAAGGTCGTAGAGCGGCGTCCCCGGATAGGGCGTGAAAACAAAGATCTTGGTGCGGATATCCGGCTGTATTTGTTTGACCTTCTGGATGAAGTCGAGCAGGTCCTGGGTGGTTTCCTGCTGCGGCGTTCCTGCCGCATGGGGAAAACCGGTGATGAAGGTGAAGGTGCCACCGATACCATATTCGCGGCAGACCTGTGCGCTCTTCAGATGGTCCTCGGCGGCGGCCCCTTTGCAGATCAGCTCCAGCACCGGCTCCGAGGCCGACTCGGCGCCGACGATCACCCGCTTGCAGCCGGCCTGGCGAATCAGCTCCAGCACTTCCGGCTTGTAACGATGGAAAGTGTCGGGCCGCGCCGACGCCACCCAGCGGATGTTCAGCTGCCGTTCGATGAAGCCCTCGCAGATGGCTTTGACGCGGTTCTGATTGGCGAAAAAATTGGCGTCGCTGAAGTTCACCTGGTCCAGCTTATAGGTTTTAACCAGTTGCTCGATCTCGTTGACCACGCGCTCGGCCTCCAGCCCGGTCCAATGACGCTGATAGAGCTGGGCGTCGGCGCAGTAACCGCATTTGCCCGGGCAGCCCTGGCTGGAATGGAACTCGGTGGTGCGGATGCTCTCGTGGTTGGTCTTCTGGTTGAGCTCGATGGCGCGGTTGACGTCCAGGAGGTGAAATGGCGCCGGCAGGACATCGTTGATGTTGGTCAGCGGCCGCGGCTCGTTGACGACGGTGCCCGCGGGAGTCCAGTAAGCGCAGCCCTGAACGTTTTCGGGAGCATTGCCTGCGGTGAGGCTGGCGACGATCTCCTGGAAAGTCACATCCCCCTGGCCCACGCAGACGATGTCGCAGGCGGTCGATTCGCAACACTGCTCGGGGAAAAGCGACGGGTGATAGCCGCCCCAGACGATGGGAACCTCGGGATTAATCGCCCGCACCTTGCGGGCCATGTCTATGCCGCGCTTGATCTGATAACCGGTGATGGAGCTGATGCCGACGCAGACGGCGTCATCCAGGTGTTTGAGGACTTCCTGCTCGTAATCAGGAGTCACCCGCTCATCGATCAGGCGCAGATCATATTTGCCCTCCAGTGGCGCCGCTATAACCGCGATGGCCAGCGCCAGTTCTATACGATAATGGCCAAAGGCCGGCGTCGGGAAGAACAGGACGATTTTTTTCTTGCCGCGGCGGTCATAATTGGTTTTTCTGGCGTTTGTTGTCATCAGTCTCTTTTCGCTTTCCTCTAGCTCCGGCTACTTCGCCGCCGGCGCGCGGCCGGCCTTCCTGGCGAACAGGTAAACATTTGAACCGGATTCCCTGCGTGCCAGCACCCACCCCAGCGGCAGGCTCATTTTCTGTAAAAACGCCGGCAGGTTCGGCACCCAGGCCGCCGGCTCTCTCCCGAGCACCCGGTCACGAAACCTTCTGGCCGCCCAGACGCCGCTGTGGGCAAGATAACTAATCGGCCGGTAGTAACTATCCGTGACTTCGAAGCCGCTCACCGCCAGCAGCCGTCCCAGCGTTTTGCTGGAAAAACTGTAAAAGTGCCGGGGAGTATCAAAACCCAGCCAGTACCTTCCCAGCAGATCCGCTTCGGCGCCACGGTTGAAACACCAGAGAATGATAACCCCGCCCGGTTTTAAAATCCGGCCGGCTTCCTCAAGAAGCAGGCGCGGATAAGGCACGTGCTCCAACACACCCATTATAGTAACAGCATCGAAGGATTCGCTACTCAGTTTGGCATCTTCCAGTTCACCCTCGAAGATCTCAATACCGTAACGCGAACGGTAATAGTCGACCAGACCGGCATCGATCTCAGTGCCGAAGGTCTCCCAGCCACGTTCTTTCATCGCCGGCAAAAAGGGACTGTTGCCCGTGCCGATGTCCAGAATCCGGCCCGGGCTCCGCCGGGCGAGAAAGTCGATTACCGGCTGGTAGTGAGCGAGAGGCTGGGATTGATCCATCCTGTCCGCCCGGCAGGGATATCCCTCGTAATAGAGGTTTCTGGTCTGCCTGGAAGGCCGCGGGTTCAGATATACCAGGCCACAATGCCGGCAGCGGACGACAGGAAACTTCTCCTGCCGCCAGCTGAACATCTTGTCAAAGGCGAAAAATAGAAACTTCTCGTCACTCAGGCCGCAGATCGGGCATGGCGCCTGTTCCAGCGACCCCCCCTCTGGCGTCACGCGGCCAGAGGCGGTTATATCACAACCGGTTCGATTCTGAACGGTGGCAGAGCCGTTCTCAATCCCTGGCCTGGTAACTGTCATGGGATTCAGCTCTTCTGCCTCAGGTCAGCTTCAGCCAGCGAGCGAGTTTCCATTCCCAGGGCAAACCATAAAAACCCAGCCTGACCCTGGACTTGCAGGCCAGCGTGAAAAACCAGTAGAAGGGCTTGAACCTGCTGCGGCCTACTTTTTCACGGGCCAGCTGGTTGGGAAAAGCCCAGGGCAGGTAGAAATCGGCGATCTGCTTGACCTTGATCTTCTGTTTGCGCGTGATCCAGGGAGTCTGCACGCTGCGTGCATCATAGACAGCCCAGTTCTCCAGTGACCGGGGCAGCGTGAACCCCTTCTCGCTCCCCAGCCGCGTCAATGCCGTCCCCGGGTAAGGCGTAAAGAAAAGGGTGGTCGTGCGGGTGTCGGCGTATATCTCCTTGAGCTGCTTCATGAAGCCCAGGGTCACGAGCATCTGTTCCCAGGTCTCCGTGGGGAAGCCGACGATGAAGACGTAGGACGGCTGGATGTTGTGCGCGCGGCAGCGCCGGGTGGCTTCCAGAACCACGCTGGCCTCACTGCCCTTGTTGATCAGCTCGAGAATGGAATCGTCGCCGGACTCGGCACCCATCATGAACTTGGTGCAGCCCGAATCGCGGATCAGCTGCAGATCCTCGTCACTGAAAGCCATGACCTGAGTCGGACGGATTGTGGCGAACCACTCAAACTTGCGCGGCGAGGCCAGGAATCCCTTGCACATCTCCCGCACACGGCGCTTGGAAGCGAAAAAGTTGTTGTCGTCGAAATAGACCCGCTCCAGGTTGTAGCGCTCCACCAAGCCGGTCACCTCGGCCACCACGCGTTCAGCGGCAAGTCCCTTCCACTTGCGCCCGTAAGCCTCGGGATTGGAGCAGAAGCCGCAGGCGTGGGGACAGCCAAAACTGGATACGTAATTGATGGCGCGATGATTGTCATTGTGGTAGAGGCGGTTGAAATCGAGGTACTTTTCAAAATCGATGAGATCGTAGGGCATTGCCGGAAACTCGTTAATGTCGGCTACCGCGCGCTCGGGATTGTTGACGACCTCACCGTCCCGCTTGAAAGTCAGGCCGTTGATATCTTCCAGCTCCATCTCGCCCTTCATCCAGCGAGCCAGCTCCAGACAGGTGATCTCACCCTGACCGCGGGCGACAATGTCAATGTTGGGATCGTTCACCGTCTGGCCGGCAAGCAGGGAAGGATGGTACCCACCCCAGACGACCGGCTTGTCGGGAAATTTCGCCTTGACCGCGGCGGATACCTTGAGGCCATCAGCTATCTGATAGCCGGTCATCGAACTGACGCC
>JAENWV010000231.1 GCA_016650015.1 Thermoleophilia bacterium
CCATCACCGACGATCAGATCGCCGAAGCGACGCACCGCTTAAATCACCGTCCCAGAAAAAAGCTTGGATTCAAAACCCCATATGAAGTATTCTTCAAAACGTCAACACTGTTAACTGTTGCACTTCAAGGTTGAATTCGCCCAGGCAAAACAAGTGTATAAATATGGTAATTCTTATAGGGAGTCGAGAGGCGCGAATAGCCGGCCATGGTCAGGGACGTGCTCCCGCCAGTGACAATATTTCTCAGGGAATTTGTGGTATAGGTGGTGCTACGGTTGGCGTCGGCGCCGTATCCCATGACATAAACGGTGGCCCCTGGTTTGAACACATAGGACTCGTCGGCGGAATTAGGCGGATAGCTCGGCTGATTTTGCCAGTAGAAGTTCATGAATCTCGCCGGTTGCGTGCTTAGCTCGATCTCATCCTGAAAAGTGACCTGGTTACCACCATTGATAATCTGTCCGTAGATTCTGAAGTGGGTGGTCTGGCCGGAGGGAATCGCGAGCGACGAATAGTAGTCTGAGCCCACCTGAGTCCAGACCAGATTGCGAGCGATATAACCGCTGGCGGGGGGAACCAGGTTCTGGTCGTACCTATAGAGATAGAGATAACCGGTGCCGGCGTTGACGCGAGTGGTGTGTACCTTGACATAGATGGTTGAAATGGAGGCGAAGGTATTGGTGTTTTGATTACCGCCGCCGCTGCACTGGTTGGTGGTGCAGAACTCGATCACGTCACCGTTGCTTAGCGTGTATTTACCGGTGGTGGTTTCACCGTAGGCCTGCACAGGGTCCACCCGGAAATAGAAGATCGCAGCCATGGCCAAAAACAGCATGGCAAACAAGATTGCAGATGGAATTAAAAGCGCGCGTTTTCCATGCGATCGTTCACGTTTCCTGAAACCTGTACCGGATTCGTTCACAATCGATGCCTGCCCGCTAGTGGCGGCGCCATTCTCGAACTCTTGATGAGCACCCCAGCCTCCCGACTCCTTTAATTTCAAAAAATACAAACAGGACCTGCCCAGGGTCCAGTAGTGCTGAGACTAGCCCTCTCTTCGCCCATTTTCGGAAAAAACCTTAGCTAATTTCGGCTGAAAACCGGCTCCGCTAGCGGCGATAGCGGCCATAAGAACCAACATCAGAGTCAGCTTCCAGGGAAATATCACCAGGAATGCCTTCTGCTCGACCGGTGCGCCGATTCCGGAGCTGAGATCGAGAGTCACCCTTTTGATGGCAAATAGAGGCGTTTCGTCCCAAACAGCCTGCAAAGAAGCGGTTTCTCCCACTTCCAGGGGTCCGCTGGCAGCCTGCAGATCAACGTCACCCCAGACGATTCCCGCGATCCTGGCATCTCCCTGAAGCTTCGTCGTGAAATTGCCGGTATTGCGGCCCTCCATGCCAAAGAAGACCTGATCGCTGGAATCTATAAGACGGGGGAAAGACCATCTGACGTCCGCAACCGGCCTGATGACCTCGATGCTGAAAACCACGCCGACCTGGCCGACGATGGAAACGTCCCTTTCGGAGGAGGCTGCGGCGTCGAATAGAACTGATGTGAGTCGAGGGCCTGGTTGCGTCTCGTCAGGAACCTTTAATTTTACAATAACCTGAGCTGACTCTCCCGGTTTCAGCGATAACTGATCGGGCTCCAGGCTGATACTGGGCTCAGCCGGATTTCCCTTGGCATCCATGTGCGCCTTGACGACAACTTCATCCGTGGAGGAATTCTGCAGGGTTATGGTCTCGTTCGTGTCGTCACCGACGGCGATCGTTGTGTTGATACTGGTGGGACTGACCCGGAAGCCCACATCCTGCGCCGGCCGGGCGATCGAAACCGGCAGCAACAGGCAAAACAGAACGATTATTGTGATTACAGCAAGTTTATGTATTCTAGACAAACTGGTCCTTTTCACGAAGCAGCTATATTTTATAAAGAGACAACAGTAATTTTGTCATGTCAACTTGAGTGCATTATGGTAATTTCGCCGTAATCCCGGTCGTAACCTGCAATTCGGACAGACATTGTGGGGATGAATTCGGGGTTCGGGGAAGCTCAATTCCAGGAAGTCAGCCGGTGATCCTGCAACCGAGTGAGGATATCAACCGATGTGAGAGCGGCTGGGCGCGGAAAATCAGCCGGTGCTAAAGCTAGCTGCTGAGCGATGGCTTCAGGGCCTTGCCTGTCTGGGAGCGGCGTTTACGGATGAGTTCCTCGGGGGTGCCGGTGGCGATGACATAGCCGCCTTCGTCGCCGCCCTCGGGACCGAGGTCGATGATCTGGTCGGCACACTTTATGACGTCGAGATTATGCTCGATGACCACGACG
>JAENWV010000045.1 GCA_016650015.1 Thermoleophilia bacterium
GGCATGATGGGAGACATGATGAGCGGCGGCATGGGCGGCATGACGGGTGGCATGGGTGGCATGATGAGTGCTCCGGTCAGCGAGGCCGCTTTGCCGATAACCATCGACCAGGCCGTGGACGCCGCCCGACGCTACGTTGACGGACAGGGTAATCCCGACCTGAAGGTCGGGGAGATCAGGGAATTCACAAATGACTTTTACGCCCGTGTCGACGAGAAGTCGACCGGAGCCGGTGCTTACGAACTGTCGATCGACCGCAATACAGGCAACGCCACTCCCGAGATGGGTCCGAACTTGATCTGGAACACCAGGTACAACCGGGGTGGAAACTCTGGCTATATGAGCGGGATGATGGACTGCATGGAGGGCGAAAGCGGAGACATGATGGACGACGGTGGCTCCGGCACGGATCAATCGATGATGGATGGAAATGAATCCGGTGGCATGGACCATTCGATGATGGGTAACGACGGCTCAGGTGGCACGGGCGGCATGATGAGTGGCCGGGCAAGCGACAAACCCGCCACCACCGATATGACCATCAAGAAGGCTCAGGCGCTGGATCGAGCCCAGAAATATCTGGATAAACAAATACCCGGCTCGAAAAGCGGTAAACTCGATACTTTCTACGGGTACTACACAGTCGAGATAGCGAAAGATGGCAGAACCCTGGGGATGCTCAGCGTCAATGGCGAAAACGGCCAGGTCTGGTATCATGGCTGGCACGGGGCGTATCTGGGCGGCAAGGTTTTGTAGAGGCACGCGTTTCGAGCCGCTTCGGCGGCGAGGATTGAGGACAGCCTGGAAACCCTCTCCCCTACCAGGGGGAGAGGGTTTTTGTGTTAAACTGGCGGCAATAACGGCCGAAAGATTGGCGTGGTTTACGAATGAAAGTATCTCTTCCCGATAAAAGCACCATCGAAATTGCCGACGGCGCCACGGCGCTGGACGCCGCGGCGAAGATCGGCAGCCGCCTGGCGAAGGCGGCAGTCGCCGCTACCGTGAACGGTCAACCAGTCGACCTCTTGCATCAGCTCGCGGAGGGCGACGAGATCGGCATCATCACCGATAATTCCCCTGAAGGTCTCGAGGTCATCCGGCACAGTGCTTCCCACGTGCTCGCCAGCGCGGTAACGCAACTTTACCCGGGCACTCAGCTGGGAATCGGTCCCGCCATTGCCGACGGTTTCTATTACGATTTCAAATTCCCGTCTCCCGTCTCCGAGAGCGACCTAGAAAAGATCGAGGCGAGGATGAAGGAGATCATCAAGGCGAAGGTGCCTTTCATACGTCACGAACTTTGCCGCGAGGACGCGGCCGAGATGTTTGGCGCCCAGCCCTTCAAGCAGGAACTGCTTGCGGATCTTCCACTGGACGAGCAAGTGACGGCCTATTCCATCAAGGGTTTTACCGACCTCTGCCGCGGTCCGCATCTATCGGATACAGGCCGCGTCAAGGCTTTTAAGCTTCTGTCGGTCGCTGGCGCCTACTGGCGTGGCGATGAGAAGAACCCCATGCTCACGCGCATCTACGGAACCGCTTTCATTTCGAAAAAAGCCCTCGACGAACACCTGGAGCGGCTCAAGGAGGCAGAGCGCCGCGACCACCGGGTGCTGGGCAAACAGCTCGATCTCTTCCATATCGACGAGGAAGTGGGGGCGGGCCTGCCGCTCTGGCATCCCAGGGGCGCGCTGATCCGCAAGATCATAGAGGATTTCTGGCGCGACGCTCACCTGGCCAACGGTTATGAGATGGTGATGATTCCGCATATTGCGAGCGCCGAGCTTTGGAAGACATCCGGCCACTGGGACTTTTACCGCGAGAACATGTATTCACCGATGGACATCGACGGCCAGGAATATATCGTCAAGCCGATGAACTGCCCGGGGCACATCAAGATTTATAAGTCCCGTACTCGATCATACCGCGAGCTGCCGATCCGCTGGGCCGAACTCGGTACCGTTTACCGCTATGAGCGCAGCGGTGTGCTTCACGGCCTCTTGCGCGTGCGCGGCTTCACCCAGGACGACGCTCATCTGTTTGTGCGCCCCGACCAGCTGCAGGATGAGATCATCAGTGTCATCAAGTTCGTTTTGTTTATGTTGAAAACTTTTGGTTTTAAAGAATATGACGTATACCTGTCGACGCGGCCGGAGAAATCGGTGGGCAGCGACGAGCACTGGGCGCAGGCGACCGCGGCTCTGAAGGCCTCACTCGAAGAAGTTGGTCTTGCTTACGAGATTGACCCTGGCGAGGGTGTTTTCTACGGTCCCAAGATCGATATGAAAATTCGCGACGCTATCGGCCGCGCCTGGCAGTGCACCACCATCCAGGTGGACTTCAACCTGCCGGAGCGTTTCGATGTTACCTACGTGGGGGAAGACAATTCCGAGCACCGGCCGATCATGATCCACCGGGCGTTGCTCGGTTCGCTGGAACGCTTTATCGGTTGTCTGATCGAGCATTATGCCGGTGCTTTCCCGCTTTGGCTGGCGCCGGTGCAGGCGGTAGTCCTGCCGATCGCCGACCGGCACAACGATTATGCCGGGCAGGTGGCCGGGCGGCTTAAGGAAGCAGGGCTGCGTGCTGACCTGGACGACCGCAAGGAGTCCGTGGGCCGCAAGATCCGCGACGCCGAGATGGGCAAGGTTCCCTATATGCTCGTAGTCGGTGACAAGGAAACCGACGCCGGCAATGTGTCGGTGCGTTCATACGCCGAGGGTGACCTGGGTTTAGAGACAGTGGATGAGCTGGCGGCGAAGATGACCCGGCAGGTGGAGGAAAAGTCCTGAAAATGAAGCGTATCCGCTTGGCGCTGGCGCAGATCAACTCAACAGTTGGCGATTTCCAGGGCAACGCCGGGAAGATCACGGCCTGCATGGAAAGTGCCAGGGCTCAGGGCGCTCAAGTGGTCGCCTTCCCCGAGCTGGCTCTTACCGGTTACCCTCCCGAAGACCTGACGTTTAACCCTGATTTTCTGGCGGCGAACGCCGCATCACTCGATGAACTTTGCCAGCACGCGCGTGATATCGTCGCTATCGTCGGTTTCCTGGATGGTTCCGGCGGGGATATCCATAATGCCGCCGCGATAATCACCGGTGGCCGGGTCGCCGGGATCTGCCACAAGATGCGCCTCCCCAATTACGGTGTTTTCGATGAGTTCCGCTACTTCAGCGCTGGTTCGCGTCCGGCTCTTTTCGACCTGGGTGGCAAGCTGGTCGCCGTCAACATATGTGAGGATATCTGGTATCCGGATGAGCCACTCGGTTCACAGGTCGCCGCCGGGGCCTCACTGGTCATAAATATTTCCGCGTCACCATACCGCATCGGCCGCACCCGCACCCGCGAGGAGATGCTGGAGACCAGGTCTCGGGATTACCTCACGCCCGTGGCGCTGGTCAACATGGTCGGCGGGCAGGACGAGCTGGTCTTTGATGGCAACAGCCTGGTGTTCGACGAGCACGGGCGGCTTATCGCCCGCGGCGCCAGCTTCGAGGAGGATCTGGTCGTAGTCGATATCGATCTCGAGGAGGTAAACAGCTCGCGGCATCGCGATACCATGGGAAGGCTGTCCGATCTGAAGCAGCGCCATCCCGGACCGGTTGATATCTTTGCTGTCGGCCACATTTCGGGACGGGGGCTCGAAGGCGTGACCGAGGAGTGGCGGGAGATGGAGAGCGGCGCAGCGACGGCGGGAGGTGGGCAGGAAAACACTTCGGTTCACCTGGCACTTCATCTGCCTGAACCGCTTTCCGGACCGGAGGAAATATATCGAGCCCTGCAGGTCGGCGTACGCGACTACGTGAGCAAGAACCGCTTCGAACGGGTGCTAATCGGGCTTTCCGGTGGCATAGATTCAGCGCTGGTGGCCGCCGTCGCCACCGACGCACTGGGCAAGGAGAACGTAGTCGCCGTTTCCATGCCATCGCGATACACCTCGGAAGGAACCCGAATCGACGCTGAGGATCTGGCGAAAAGGCTCGGAATCGAGTTTCGCCTGATTGCCATCGAGCCGATCTTCACGAAGTTCCTCGAGATTTTGAAACCCGAGTTTGGCGGCCGGGGCCCAGATACCACCGAGGAGAACCTGCAAGCCCGCATTCGCGGTAACCTGCTGATGGCACTTTCCAACAAGTTCGGCTGGCTGGTGCTGACTACCGGCAACAAGAGCGAGACCAGCGTCGGTTACGCCACCCTCTACGGCGACATGGCCGGCGGATTCGCCGTCATCAAGGATGTGCCCAAGACCGTGGTCTACGAGCTTTGCCGCTGGCGTAACTCGCAGGGCGAGGAGGTCATCCCGGCGAGCATTGTCGAGCGTGAACCGAGCGCCGAACTGGCGCCCGACCAGAAGGACAGCGATTCATTGCCGCCTTACGAGGTGTTGGACCGCATAATCGAGGATTATGTCGAGCACGACAAGAGCCTGGAGGAGATAATCGGCGCCGGTCTGGACGAGGCGACCGTGAAGCGTATCACCCGCCTGATCGACCGCAACGAGTACAAGCGCCGCCAGGCGCCGCCGGGAATCAAGATTACTTCGCGCGCTTTTGGCAAGGACCGCCGCTTCCCGATCACTAACCGTTTTGGAGCCTAGCGCCTCGCCGGCAAAGATAAGTTCAGGGAGTAACTCGTCATGCCGAAAGCACCGGTATCCCCGGTGTTTTTTAGGTCGCGGATTCAACTTTGAAGTGCAACGGTTAAAAAATGTAACAAAAAGGCATGGTTTTTGACTCAATGATCAATCCAAAAAAACCCGAATCCCGCAATGGCGGCGGATCAATCGCTATTTTTAACAACAAAATGGCAACAGCATCGCTCTTGGCGGTTCTACTCTTTTTTTTGTTCCCGATTTTAGGTTCAACTTCAGCCGGAGCTGACAACAATCCGGCAACACCAGTTTCGTCGAACACTTCCCTCTCCGCCAGTCCGAAGGTCCTCATCGTTCACGACCAGATCGATGATCCCCAGCTGGGTGAGGAACTGGCTGCTCTGCTCGGCCATTTTTCAGCTGAGTGCACGATCATCGAACAGCCATACTACGAGGCCGGCAGCTTGCAGGGGTACGACGTCGTTTTTTACATGGGAGGATCCCACCGGGAAATCAACCACGATTTCCTCAACGATGTCTCAAAGACCAGCAAGCCGGTCGTCTGGATGGGCCGTGGCCTCGACTGGCTTGGAAACAGCTACCCCCTGAAGAACTACGGTTTCGATTACGCGCGTGTCGATAGCTCTGGGACGCTCAACGCAGTGACTTATAAAGACACTTCCCTGATCAAGACTGACCCGATTGCAAATATCACCAACATCACGGATGAATCACGCGCTCAGGCGCTTGCCTGGATGACCGGTGATGGCGACCAGGCTCCTTATGTCATCCGCAGCGGCAACTTCTGGTATTTCGCAGACATCCCAATGGTCGGCACTGATATCAACGGCGTTTTTTCCGCGGTGGGAGCTACCGAGGATAGCGCTTACCTGGTGCTGGCTGACCTGCTTCATAATATTACCGGGCAGGATCACCCAACGCAGCACCTGGCGCTCATTCGTATAGAGGATATCCATCCCAATACGGATATTGACCGACTCAATTCAGTCGTCGATTACCTCTATCACAAGCAGATCCCCTTTGGAATTGCGCTAGTGCCGGTTTATAAGAATCCTGCAACCGGCGAGGAGGTTCACCTGGCCGACCGCCCTGACTTTGTGGCGGCAATCAAAGCCGCGCAAGCCAAGGGCGCCACTATCATCATGCACGGGTACACCCATCAGCGCGTTGGCGAAACCGTGGTTGATTACGAGTTCTGGGACCGGGACACGCACGCACCTCCGGCGGATGAAACCCCGGAAACAGTCAGGGCTCGAATCGTTGCGGCGCTGAATGAGACCGCCGAAGCCGGGATCTTTCCCCAGATATGGGAGACACCCCATTATGCGGCTTCGGACATGGCTCACGGGGTCATAGCTGAATACTTCAAGGCGGTCTGGGAGCGAAGCGATGCGCCCTTCTTCCCCTATCCGGTGCAGCTGCCGAAAACCGGGCAGACCGATCTTCCGGAAACTCTGGGTTATGTTAATCCGTCTGAGGGATTTCCCGGTCAGGGACACTCGGCTGAAGCCTTGATCGACGTCGCAAACCAGCAAAAAGTTGTCAGGGACGGGTTTGCGGCTTTCTTCTTCCACCCCATGGTGGATGGCGGTGAGCTGAGAAAAATGATTGAGGGACTGCAGGACGAGGGCTTCCATTTTGTCCCACCTGCTCAAGTCGCCGGCCTGCCGTATCATGCGGCTGTTCCGCTCTCATGGTTTTCCAATCTGATCTGGCAAATATCTGACCGATTGGGAAGTCTCATGCCCGATAAGCCCCTGGACGCCAAGGTGGGCCTCATAATTTCCATTTTTGTCATCCTTTATTACTGGGGTATTTTTCTACTTTCACGACGTCCGGCGCCTGCAGTCGGACCCGCGGACCCGGGCATGAAGTACGTGATCGTCATTCCCTGCCTCAATGAGGAACTGGTGCTGGCACGCACCCTCGACCATCTGATGTCGTTGTCGGAACCACAGCCATTGATCATGGTTGTCAACGACGACTCTGACGATCATACCCGCGATATAGCACTTTCGTATCCTCGTGATCGGGTATTGCTGGTCGACCATCCGCATGAAGTGGCCAGACAGGGGAAGGGCAGGGTGCTGAATTATGCTTTCAAGTACCTGATGAAAAGCGATCTTGTGCGCGAGGTCGGCCCTCACAAGGTGGTCATGGGCGTGCTGGACGCGGACGGCCGGGCGGAGCCCCAAATCATCGAGGCAATCGCGCCCTATTTCGCCGACATTAAGGCCGCCGCGGTGCAGGTGGGCGTGCGCATCTCCAACGCCGATACTAACGTTTTAACCAAATGGCAGAACTTTGAATTCCTCACTTTCGCCCGAATCTCACAGAAAGCTCGCGAGCATCTGGGCAGCGTCGGCCTTGGCGGCAACGGCCAGTTCGTGCGATTGTCGGCGCTGGCGAGCCTCGGGGATAATCCCTGGACTGACTGTCTCACCGAGGATCTTGATCTTGGCTTAAGGCTGATGCTCGCAGGTTGGGCGAACCATTACAGCCCCGACACTTTCGTTTCCCAGCAGGGCGTGCCGAAGCTGAAGCCACTCATCCGCCAGCGTACCCGCTGGTTCCAGGGACATCTGAGCTGCTGGCGGCACATCCCGGGGCTCTTTGCCAGCTCCCGCATCGGGACGACGGCGCGCGCCGATACCATCTATTATCTTTTGGCGCCAAGCCTGGTCTTCTTCTTTATGCCAGCCTCGATCATGTTCATCCTGGGGACTGTGTATTTAATCGTGGCGGGAGCTTCTTCGCTCCTGGTCTCGCCCTTGCAATACCTGCCGGCGGTCGTTCTTTGGTATCTTTTCTCATTCGGGGCGCTGCCGGCGGTTGTCTGGACCTTCTACCGCGAGGAAAAAGAGATCGGCCCCTGGCGTGCATTTTTATGGGCGCACGTTTTTAGTTTTTTCTATGTGATCTGGTTCATTGCCGGCTGCAAGGCGATCTGGCGTCTGGCGCGCGGGCGGGGATCATGGGCGAAGACGGAAAGGACGGAAGAGTCGGCGTAATCACGACCGCGTTTGCGGCTGTCTCTCATCTCCGCTATACTTTCACGCGTGACTTTCACGCGTGTATAAAGCAGAAGCACCCGCTTCTCACCTGCCGGCTGCGCCGCCGGGCATCAAGATTACTTCGCGCGCGTTTGGCAAGGACCGGCGTTTTCCGATCACCAACCGCTTCGGGGGTATAATTACGGAATGAAAAGATTCTTGAGCCTGATATTGCTGCCGGCTGCCGTGATGCTGGTCGCCGGTATTTATACTGCGCCCCAGGCGGCTTCATCACCACAAGCTTATCCAAATTGTCGCGAGCTTGATACGTATTATTATCCTCCGCTTGAACCAATTCAGGGAAGCTTCGCCCTCACGCCTTCGAGAGGTCCCGTTGGCACGCCATTCAAGCTTTCAGGCTCAGCCAGACCAGATAAAATAATATATGTTTCCTGGACATTGGGCATTCACTTCTATGATTACGACCTCGGTTTTGTAACCACTGATTCTCTGGGTAACCTGGAGGGAAATTATGTCGTACCCGCCAGTATGGCCGTTAATGAACCACCTGGTTGGGAAAATATAGCCCCTGGAACGTTTTGGGTTCGGTTAATGGAATATCCTGGTCCTCCTGGTTCATCTTTACCGTATACGGAGTGTCTTGCTTTCGAAGTAACTGAAGGCAACCAGGTTTCGCTGGATGCCTATAATCTCCAGTCCGCCGGGTCCGGCACCATACCCGGCGTTCTGCCGGAAACGGGCTTGAGCCTCTTTTCGCCGATGGTAATACTGTTTCTGGTCACGGGCGCTTCATTTGCGACCGGTCTGTTTCTCCGCTATACTTTCACCCGTGTATAAAGCAGAAGCACCCGCTTCTCACCTGCCGGCTGCGCCGCGGACTTGTACGACTTGAAGAGCCGCGCCCACTGGATACGCTTGCAGGTCCGCCATAATAAGTTAACGCGCCGGTTTTACCGTATGCGCGGGAACGAGGTTATCGCAAGGGTGCTTTTGAGTACCCTTTTTTGCATTCAAGGGACGTTGTTGTGGCCGGCTTCACTGATGCCGGATTGCAAATATTATCAACGTCTCCTAAGGAAGGAGGTGTTCGCCGGTCGCAAACTATAAACCGAGGGTAAGGGATCTTACCCGCATAAACGAAGCTATCAGGGTTGAAAATGTCAGGCTTATCGGACCAGATGGAGAACAGGTCGGAATTAAAAGCCAGTCGGAGGCGATGGACATCGCCATAGCGGCAGGTCTGGACCTTGTAGAGATCGCTCCCGAAGCGGATCCGCCGGTTTGCCGGGTGCTCGACTACAGCAAGTACAAGTACGAGCTCGAGCAGAAGGCCAAGCAGGCGCGCAAGCACCAGTCGACCATCGTCGTCAAGGAAATCAAGCTGCGTCCCAAGATTGGTTATCACGATTACATGACCAAGCGGGGACATGTTGAGCGCTTCCTCACGAAGAAGGACAAGGTCAAGGTAACCATCATGTTCCGCGGGCGCGAGGTAGTCCACCCGAAGAAGGGTGAAGAGCTGCTCCGTCGCCTGGCCGAGGATGTCGCCGAGTTGGGAGTGATCGAATCCCAGCCGAATCTCGACGGCAGGAATATGGTCATGGTTCTGAGTCCCGTCAAGTAGCAACCCTGTCGATAGCACAGTCGCAGCCATAGCAGTAATTAGGAAAGGACGGCTTATGCCCAAGATGAAGACTCATCGCGGCGCCGCCAAGCGTTTTCGCTTTACCTCTGGAGGAAAGCTGATACGCAGGCGAGCGTTCAAGAGTCACATACTTACCAAGAAGAGCCCCAAGCGGAAGCGGAGCTTCCGCAAGAACGTGCTAATCACGCCCGCAGATACCAATGAGGTATCGCGGATGCTGGGCAAGAAGTAAGCGTTAGGAGCTGAGCAAAAATGTCGCGAGTCAAAAGAGGAGTACACGCCCGCAAGAAGAGGCGTGCAGTGCTGGAGCAGGCCAAGGGTTACCGGGGTACAAAGCATTCCAGTTACAAGCGCGCCAAGGAACAGGTCAGCCGTTCGCTGAACTATGCCTACCGTGACCGCCGCGCGCGCAAGCGTGATTTCCGGCGCTTGTGGATCACTCGCATTAATGCCGGAGCCCGGCTGAATGGTCTGTCATATAACCAGTTCATGCATGGCCTCAAGGAAGCGGGCATCGAGTTGAACCGACCGGTTCTGGCCGATCTGGCCGTGACCGACCCTGACATGTTTTCGAGCCTGGCCGAGCAGGCCAAGACCGCGCTGTCAGCGTAAGCTGGCCGGCGAGTCGGAAGAACAAGGCCCAGGGCCCAGGCGGTGCAACCCAAACAGATTTCAAGCACAAGTAACGCCATAATCAAGGAAGCGGCGCGGCTCAAGCGCAAGCGAAGCCGTCACGAAAGCCGCCTCTTCCTGGTTGAAGGAGAAGACCTGCTGGATGCCGCGCTGGCGCGCGGTATCTTACCACGGCAGGTCTTTGTGCTTGAAGGACACGGGAAGCTTCTGCCGCATGTGCTAAGGGCCGCCGATGGCAGTGGCGGCCGTGGGGCCGCGGCGCTGGAGGTATGTTTTTGCAGCGAACCGGTTATGGCCAAGCTTTCAGAGCTGGGCAGCGGTACGCGGGTGATCGCGACTTTCAGTTTTCTTGACCGCAAGCTGGCCGCATTGGGCGGGGGCGAAGCGCAAGGCGGAGTGGAGGGTGAAGCTGAAGGTGAAGCGGAACCCGGGCGGGATGGCATGGGGCCACTGCTTTATCTTTCAGGTACCTCAGACCCCGGCAACGTCGGCACCCTGGTGCGCTCGGCCGCTTCCCTGGGCGCCAGCGGCGTGGCGATAGGCCCCGGTACGGCGGATTGTTACAGTCCCAAGGCGCTTCGGGCGACCATGGGAGCTATTTTCCAGATTCCCATATATCTGGGGATCGAGCCGGTGGATTTGATATCCCGGGCCAGGGCGGCGGGCATGGATATACTTCGCGCCGACCCGCATGCCGGCGTTGCGCTGTGGGATGGAGATCTGGCCGGGAACTTTATCCTGGCGCTCGGGTCTGAGCGCGAGGGGATTCCTCCGGAGTTGATGGCGGCCGCATCCACAACGGTACGGATTCCCCAGCTGGCGGCGACTGAATCGATGAATGTCGCCATGGCCGGGACTACAATATTGTATGAGGCTTTAAGGCAGCGCATGGCGGGTATCTCCCACTAAGCGTTTGACGGGGTGCTTATGGCAGGCGCTAGATGGGGTTCGTTACCGGAATGAAAGTACGTTGAGCGTGATGTTGAGTCTTAGCCAGCTTAAACTTGAATGGAGGCAGTAAATGCAATCAGGAAAGAAAAAGCTAATCGGTTTGGCGGCACTTTTCACGCTAGTGGCCATGTTGAGCGGTTGCGGCTCTGACAGCGGGTCATCAGATACAACGGCTACAGCTACAGCTTCAGTAAAAACCTCAACCGCAACAACAGCAACAAGCACAACCAGCGCTTCGAC